>JAJRSR010000212.1 GCA_024278695.1 Planctomycetota bacterium
GAGCACCTGCACGAAAAACTCTCGGAGAAACTCAGCCAACTAACGCCCGTGCTGATGCCGCTGTTTCGGACGAACACCATGCAGTACTTCCACCCGAGCCTGTTGCGGTCCGCCGTGGCCGCGAACCTGCCTACGCCCCACGTGTTGGATTCAATCAATACGTTGGAAGAATACGATCCGTATATTCAAACGGTGGTCGCAGACATCGAAAAGATCGTGCGTGTGGCGTCGGCTTACGGCGCGCGGACGTTGGTGGCCGTCCCGCCTGCGCGTTCCAAGAGATTGTTGCCGGGAGCCGTCGCGCGGTTGTCCGACCGCGTGCGTCAGAGTCTTGTTGGTGCGGGCACTGCGCGGTTTACCGATACGATGGCATTGGCTGACGAACTCACGACTCGAAGCCTTTGGAAGCGGGATGGGCTTCATTGGGATGACGCGGGCAACCGGATGGTTGCGGCGTCCCTGTCGCAAGCGTTGCTCGATTCCGATTGGCTCAATCGACCGGACTGGTCGCACTGATTCGTTCAGTTGTGCGGCAGGAGGCATAGCCACGGCTCTATTGAATCGGCTTACGGACGGCTTGAGCTGCGAGGGCTATGCCTCTGTCGGAAACGCCGCTTCAATGGGCGTGACGTGCTGTCGAATGGTGCCGACGAGCTTCGTTCGGTCGATGGGTTTCGTGGCATAGCCGTTGCACCCGGCTCTGAGGCATTTCTCACAGTCGCCTTCCATAGCGTTCGCGGTCAGAGCGATGATGGGGCCTGCGTAGCCTACTCTTCGAAGCTGGGCAGTGGCCTCGTACCCGTCCACGACGGGCATCTGCATGTCCATCAGGATACAGTCGAATCCTGTTGCGCCGGTTTCCTTGTCGCGTGCCGCCAGCGCGGCATCAATTGCCAGTTTTCCGTTTTTGACGGTTGTGACGAGGGCTCCCGTTTTCTTGAGGATGCCAACGATAAGAACTTGGTTGGTCGGGTTGTCCTCGGCCAACAGAATGCGGCACCCCTGAAGGCTGGTGGGCGTGGTCTGTGTTACGGTGTCGGGCGTATCGACCACGACGGTCGCCGACGCGGGGTCATCGAGCATCTTCACGCCGTCCAGCGATCCGGTGGTGATGGTCACCCGGAAGGTCGAGCCCACTCCGAGTGCTGTCTCGGTCACGGTGATGTCTCCACCGAGCAGCTCGGCGAAACGCTTGCTGATGGTCAACCCCAGTCCCGTGCCGCCGAACTTCCGTGTGGTCGAGGCGTCAGCTTGCATGAACGGCTGAAACAGCCTGGTTTTCTGCTCTGCCGTCATTCCGCAGCCGGTATCGATCACGTCGAATTGTAGGCAAGGTTGGTCATCGGCGTTGACAAATCGGGTGACAAGGCGGATGGCTCCGGCTTGGGTGAACTTGATTGCGTTGCCGATCAGGTTAATGAGGATCTGTCGAAGGCGTGTGCGGTCGGTTTGGATTGTTTCCGGTATCGCGCCGACGTATTCAACGTTGAAAGGCATCCCCTTCGCGTCGATACGCACGCGCATCAGTGAAGCCACGTCGGCGATGATCCGGCACGGCTGGCACGCCTTATGTTCGATCGTCATCTTCCCTGCCTCGATCTTGGATAGATCGAGGATGTCGTTGATCAGGCCCAGCAGGTACTCTCCGTTGCCGCGAACGGTGCGGATGCAGTTCAGTCTTTCCGATTCGGACTGGTTGGGGTCGAGCAGGTTTTCAGTAAAGCCGAGGATCGCCGTCATGGGCGTGCGAATCTCATGGCTCATGTTGGCGAGGAACTCACTCTTTGCTGTACTCGCGGCCTCGGCGGCAAGTTTGGCCTGCACGAGTCGCGTTTCGGTGGACTTACGCTCGGTGATGTCAAGAATAATCGCGACGAACACCGGCGCGTCGTCATCCGTCAATTGAAGGTGAACCTCGACAGGGTATTGCGATCCGTCTTTGCGCTGGTGAAGGGTCTCGAATTGGATTTTCTTCTGAGTACCGTTTCTGAGTGGTGCTACGGCCTCCGCGAAGGATGCTGCGGTGAACTCCGGTTTGAAACTCAAGGGTGTCATTTGCCGCAACTCGCCCATGGTGTACCCGATGTTCTTCTGAGCGCCGTAGTTGACGTTCACGAAGTGAAGCGTCTCTGCATCGAAGATGAAGATTTCGTTTAGTGAATCCTCGATGACGCGACTGAATCGTTCTCGTTCGGATCGTAGGCGGTTTGATTCGGTGATGTCCTGTACGACGAAGACCATCCCGCTAATCTGATCAAGGTCGTCTCGCATCACCGAGCCCGACACGTTGACGTCAATTTTCTTGCCGCTCCGCGACAGGAGTGTTTCCTCGATGCGATTGATGGAACGCTGTGCGATAAGGCGATCCAACAGGTTCAAATTTATAGGTCGCGTTTCGTGCGGTATGGAACATTCGGTGCCGTCCCGCGATTCTTCCACGAATAGATTGCTGACAGACTGTCCGATCAAAGACGCTTCTCGATAACCTAAACGGGTGCATGTGGCTTCGTTGACGGTGACGATGTGGCCCTTGGGCGTCGTGACAATCACCATGTCCATCATGGATTGAATCACGTTGTGGGCGTAATCTTTGGCGTGACGCGCCTCTTGCTCGGCATGCTTGCGTTCGATGATTTCCCGCTCCAAGGCTGCCTTGGATTGGCTTAGCGGAGAGACAATCCTCTTCCGGACAAAAACAAGAATGCCCACAACAACCAACACATTCAGCGCAAAAACGCACGCCATGTACGCTTCAACCTGGCGGAGCTTTGCCTCACTCTGCTGCTGCATGCCAAAGACGACATGGTCCGTCTCGATCAAGGCTTTGGCGGTCTGAGCCTGAATGTCCCTCACGTAGCGGGCTCGCGTTTCTGGTGAGACACCATCCTGCGTTGCCAGTGCCGCCATTTTCTTGAGGTTTTCCCATTCGATCCGGACATGCTCGAGATGTTCCACCAGGTAGGCGCTATTTATCGGAGGAATCCAGATTCGCCCCTGTTGGGCCGAAATAGCTTCTCCGCCCCGTAAAAGCGCTGCGAGGGTCGTTTCGTAGAAGTCGGCGGTTTGGGATGCGGCGTTCTGCATCTCCGTCGCTAAGGCTTCGTCTGCTGCGACCAAACCCACAAGCGCTTGGTCTATCTCGCGGGCGTATTTCTGGATCAGCATGCGCTGGCGACCCGCGAGGTTGACGGCGGCGCTGTCATACTCTTTGGCCGACACTGCGTTCGAGACGGCGTAGTAGGTTCCGCCGGATAGCACCAGGAAGAGAAAAAGCAGCAGGGAGAAACGTCGCGACAAGCTCCGCTCGTGCGGTAACGGTACTTTGCTAATAGGGATCGGGACGGTCACTGGCCTTGAACTCCGGGAAACCGGTGGTGTTACCCCGGCGCATACCCCAGCCTGCCTCGTTCGTTTCATTGTGCAGGTTGCGGCTTCTGCGTTCCCATCGGCAAAGAGGTGTGATGTCTGGATGCGCCCTTGGAGATACCGGACCGGTTCGATCGATATTAAATCGACGTCCTATAGTGCGCTACCGTAACGACCCGTGGGCCGGAAGCCGCGTACCCCGATAACTGATGGGAGCGGGCATCAGAAGGCGGAAACAGGATTCCGCTTTGTGGTGAGCAACGATTCAGGGTGATGGGAACGAAAGTCTGCACGGTCGGTGGACATACTGAGGACCAAACCGTAGCAGCCGCCGTTCAGTTCTTGGCAGCCGAGGTGCTTGAGGTGTAGGTTGTCGCTCGGAGCGCTCTTGCGTTTAATGGCGCGCGATGGTTGTCAGGAGCCGCGTTGTGGTGTGTCAAACGCGGCAAGGAAAGACGCGACGTCGCGCAGATCAACGTCGGTGTCGTTGTCATTGTCGGCGCAGAGACACAGGTCCGGTTTTGCGACATCGGGTCCCTGCAAACATGCGGACAGACGGCTGTAGTCGGCCAGGTTCGTCCAGAAATCACCGGACAGATCACCCGTATGGTCGCAGAGTGTTAGCGACCAAATGGCGGTTCCCCAGTTGTTCTGCTCGTTGGATTCCGCGACCTGAAACGTGTCGTCGGCCATCACGCCGACGTAGTACGTTTGCCCCGGCGTATTGAACGGCGCGACGTCCGGCCAGGCAACGGCACCAGATACCCGAATCGGAGATCCCGGCGGAAGGCAGCAGTCCAGCGTGACAAACGCCCACACCAAGTCAAGTGTCGGAGACAGGTCCGGATCGACGGAGATATACCAGGTCATATCAAAAGCGGCGTTCGCCTGTACGGTACCCTGGTTGAGTACCGTTGAGTCAATGCCCAGAGAGTAGGCCGGGTTCGTGTGAATCACGGGGAACACAACATCGTCCAACATGATGAGATCGGGGCCGCTGCCGCCTATCCCGCAGTCGCCGGCGTCGGAAAACTGACACCCACAGTCACATTCGTTGTCGCCGGCCCAGGAAAAGGGGCAGTTGTTTTCATTGACGGTGCCGAAATGACAAAACTGGCATTCGGTTCCGCATGGCGACCCTAAGCAATCCAGGGTGTCTGGGAACTGGCAGCCGCAGTCGCATTCGCCGTCACCCTCCCATTCGAGGGGGCAGTTGTTTTCGTTGATGGTGCCGGCGTGGCATACCTGGCATGGGGGGGCGCACGCGGGCAGTCCGCAGTCGAGCGTATCGGGAAACTGGCAGCCGCAATCGCAGAAGCCGTCGTCTTGCCAAGTAGGGTCGCAGTCCAACTCAAAGGATGTGCCGAGCCAGCAGGCGTCGCACGCGGCACCGCACCCGATGGCCGCAACACCATGGTTTGTGGAAACAGCCTGCGCCATTTGCGTGGGGCGGTCTTCGGCGGGTGTCCAAGAATAGTCCGTATCACCATTGGCGATCATCCGTAAGACTTCGCCGGACGACACGATTGTGGTTTGGGTTGCGGTAGCCGTGTGGGTGTCAGCGGTTATGGCCCCAGCTAGAGCCGAAAGACCGCAGAGGCTTGTCAGAAACACGGCCATCGTCACGTGATACATGCTACGCTCCCCGAAAAAACTTGCCGAACTGTGCTTCCCTCCCCGGACGTCCTTGGGATGCGTTGAGATGGATCGCACGCCGATGACCGGGCAGACACTGGAGCCGATGGGACTCGAACCCACGACCTTCTGATTGCAAACCAGATGCTCTCCCAATTGAGCTACGGCCCCTATGCCGGGGGAGCATACCAGGATCACTACCAATCGCCAAGTGTGGATTGCTCTCTGTGGATCGTCCGTCATACTCTTGAGTCATGCCCGGGCACGTCATTATCGACGGCAACAACCTTCTGCACGCCATGCACGCACATGCGCCGGTGGCGACCGTTGGTCGTGAGACGATGGTCCGGATCATCGAGCGTTGGGCGAAGCGCCACGGCGACGATGTGACTCTAGTTTTTGACGGTCCACCGCCGAGAGAGGGGATGCTCCGGCAGATGAGTTCGCGGCGGATCGTGTTGCGTTTTTCCGCACCGGTGACGGCCGACGATGTCATCATCGCGATGGTCTCGAAAACCCCGCACCCCGATGTGGTTTTCGTTGTCACCGATGACACGGCCATCAAGTATGAGGCAAAACGAAAGCGCTGCCGGCACACCGGCACGATCGCGTTTATCAAAGAGGTTTTTCGCGAGCCGGGTGAGAGCGGTCCGCCGTCGCCTACGGCTAGCGATGAGGAAAAGCCGCAAGATCAGACGGCCGAGGACGTGGATCGTTGGACGGCATTGTTCGACGACGACGCTTGATCCGAAGCCGTTCGCAGTGAACCATCCGATCTAGGCCGGTCGATCAGAGTGACAAACCGTTATCAATCCCGAGCCGGCGACTTCTATCTTGCGCGGCGTTCAGGATGTTCAAAGACGTTCGACATGCCGACTGAGGTTTGCGGCCCGGTTGAAAGCGATTAGCTGGCCTGCGCCGAGACGCGCAGCGCTTCTTCCAGCGTGGTGAGCCCGTCGTTGACTTTGGTGATCGCATCGGCGCGGAGTGTGATTGCGCCGTGTGCTACGGCGTAGGCTTCAAGCTCTTCCGTGGTTTTCTTTTTCATCACAAGCTGCGCGAGCGGACCGTCAAACGGGACGTATTCGTACACGCCGACGCGATCGTAATACCCGGTACGCAGGCACCGGGTGCATCCCGTGCCTCGGAAGATCGTGACGTCTGTTCGGTCGGGCGGAGCGCCGAGGATGCGCCGTTCGGTTTCGTTCGCTTCGAAGGGTTTGATGCAGTTCGGGCAGATTTTTCGTACGAGCCGCTGCGCCATCACGCCGATCAGTGCACTGGCCACGAGGTAGGGCTCACAGCCCATGTCGAGCAGCCGTGTGACCGCGCCCACCGCGGAGTTGGTGTGCAGCGTGGCAAAGACGAGGTGACCGGTGAGTGAGGCTTCCAGTGCGAGGTGGGCCGTCTCTTCGTCGCGAATCTCACCGACCATGATGACGTCCGGGTCATGGCGCAGAATGCTCCGCAGTGCCTGAGCGAATCCGACGCCGAACTCCGTATCGACCGCGACCTGGTTGACGCCTTGAATCTGGTACTCGACCGGGTCTTCGATCGTGATGATATGCTTGTCGGCCGTGTTGATCTGTTGCAGCGCGCCATAGAGCGTCGTCGTTTTGCCGCTACCCGTTGGGCCGGTGAGTAGGATAATGCCGTGCGATCGGTGGATCAGCCGCTCGAACGCCTGACGCAACTCCACCCCCATGCCCAGATGTTCCAAGGTGAGCCGTGACCGGTCTGTGGAGAGCAGCCGAAGCGTGACGCGCTCGCCGCGCGCCGTGGGGATGACGGCCACGCGTACGTCGATCTCCTGATCGAAGCTGCGCTGCGTGAACCGACCGTCTTGCGGCTTTCGACGTTCGGTGATGTCCATCGTTGCGAGCACTTTCACGCGTGACACAAGCGCAGCGGCCGACTCGAGCGGAAACGCCCGCGTCTCGATCATGCGGCCATCCACGCGCAGGCGGATACGCACGCGATCGTCCTCGGGCTCGATGTGGATGTCGCTTGCGCGGCGGTCGACGGCTTCATCGATAATGCTGTCGAGCTGTTCGAGCATGTTGAGCCCGGTGGCCGACTCGGTGACAGCCGTGCTGGAGATTGGTGTCGTTCCGGTGACGCGGGCACCCTTGGACCTGGCCTCTCCGTAAATCTGGTCGATCGCGGCGAGGATCTGATATCGCGGGCTAACCACATATTGGATGGGGCGCTCAAACCGGTCCGACAGTGCAGCGCTGACCGACGGGTCCATCGGGTCGGCGACGGCCGCGACCAATTGACCGGACACCTCGCCGAAGATGAGGCACTGTTTCAAACGCGCGGTGTTTTCGGAAAGCGTCAGCACCCAGGCCGGTGTCGGTCTGCGCCGAGAGAGATCGAGAAACCGCAGTCCAGTCATCTCCGAATAGGTCTTGGCGATTTCGGCTTCGCTGATGAGGTCATTTTCTTGAAGCAGTTCGGTGAGCGGGATCCCGACGAGTTCAGACTCGTAGCGCAACACCGTTAGCGCGACGGTGCTGAGTGTTGAGCCGTTTAACAGCTCTGCCACGAGTCTCTGCTCTGCCGCTTCTGCTGCGATCACGACGAGATGCTTCCTTTCGTACGCCGGTCCTGCCGGCTACCGTTAGAGGTAATCGGCGCTACGCGTAGGCGACCACGACGGCCAACCCGTCATCGTCTGACTGGGTGCGTCCCGTGTGCGCTGCGATGACACCGTTGATTACCGTTAAGACTTCATCCGCAGACCCGAACGCGTCATGTTCGAGCAGCGCTTCGTGGAGCCGTTTGTCGCCGAGCGGTTCATTGCCGGAATTCGTGCAGTCCACGATACCGTCCGTGTGGCAGATGATCCGATAGCGCTGCGGTAGGGTGACGCGGGTCGCCTCGTAGACGTAATCCGGATCAACCCCCAAGACGAGCGACGGCTGATCGAGCGTGACCAACCTTCCCGGTGCCACCATGAGCACGGGGGCGCGACCACCCGCACAAATATACGAGAGCTTGCCGCTGGCCATGTCGATGCCGACGTAGGTACACGGCAAGACCTGCCGCGCCGGTGAGGACGCGACCATGTCGTTAAGCGCGTGGAACAGGTTGGACGGATCCATCAGCGTATCTTCAGAAACCGCGATGGCCGCGCGAATTGCCGCGAGCGTGGATACCGCTTGTGCCAAGCCGGTGACACCATGCCCGCCGCCGTCCATCATGGCGATGCAGCAACGCTGCTCGTCAAGCGGTACCACCAGGGCGAAGTCACCACACCGTGCGCGACCGGGATGAAGCCGATGGGCTGCGGAAAACACGGCGTTTGATGTCACGCTGGTGGTCAAGGCGGATTGCACGCGACGGATGGTGGTCATCCAGGCGTGCCCCTCACGCGGTGCCAGACGAGCCAGTTTTCTGGATGCCTCGCCCAGCATGGCCCCGATCTGCGCACCAGCGGCCATCGCAAACTGCAACGCCGCAGGCGTCAGCGGGCGCTTCGCCCCCGGACGATCGACGTAGATGAGTCCGATGATCTGCCCCTGAAACATGAGCGGCGCGACGATCGCGGTGGCGGCGAAGCCCTGCTTGGCGTCTATTTGTGCGGCCGTCTCCGGATAGCGGCCGGCCGTGCCCTGCAGCGCTGGTGTGTGGACAAACGTATGGCTTACCGGTGTTCGAGAACCGTCCGGGCCGAGTGCCAACGCGCGATGGGCGATGATGTGTAGGTCTGCCTTGCCTTTCCCCCGCAGTGCAATAAAGCCGCGCTCCGCCTGGGTCGTCAGTATCACGCGCGACAACGCGACATCTGCGATATCCTCGGCCCGCGCCGTTAAGGCCTGATCGCCCGATAGATAAGCAAGCTGCTCGAGCTGTGTGGTGGTGAGCGATACCGGGATCTTCGTCTTGAGCCAATCGCAGTGGGCCGGCTCCGAAGTATCCGGCGTTAGGAAATCAAGATCGATTTTTGTGGGTTCGGCGTCTTCGTCCACGAACTCTGCGATGCGGTCGCCTGCACGAATGATGTCGCCGGGATTGAGTAGCGTCTCGGCGATGAGCTCACCGTTGACGTAGCTCTTGTTGCGGCTGCCCAAATCGCGAATGCGGAAGCGGTTGTTGGCCTCCATCTCGATCACAAGATGTTCGCGGGAGATGGTGTCGGAATCAAAGAAGAGGTTGGCCGCCTCGGACCTGCCGATGACAAACCGCCCGGCACCGAGGACGCATGTAGAAATCTGTCCCGTCTCGCTAAGGTATCGCAGATAGGCCATACCTGGATCGTAGCCACGGCGCATCGCGTTGACAAGTCGCGTGCAGATCCAGGGCTAATCGGAGGTGCAAGATAGAATTGGCGGATGGGTGGCGGCCAGACAACCGTCTCATCTGTCTTACGCCCGTTAGTCGGCTTTCACGGAGAGCGGGAGTGTAGCGGCTACGGGATTTTGAAAATCCCATCGGTCGTAGGCGCTCTCGAGCATCGCCCGGATGTCGGGTTCTAATCTGCCGTCGTGGCGGATACGCCCGTTGCACACCACCTGGATGCTGTCGGCCGGATTGAACGCACCCATCGGCAGGGCGAGTTCGACGCCGCTTGTGTGCTTGACAGTCAGCGTCACCTTACGATCTTCAAGAACGCCGCCAACATAGGCAAGTTTGCTGCGAAGGACGTCTTGGATGAACTTGTTTCGATCCACCCCCGGACCAGCCTTGATCGAAATCGCCGGTTCAGTCCAGACGGGGCCTGAGAATTTAAGCTGTCGAAGCCAAGCGCTTGCGCCGTGGTCGGGATACCGAAACCAGTGGCTGATTTTCTTTGGCGTCGTGACCCTGTCGAGCGATACGATATCAGAAATCGCGGCGACCGGCGGTTGACGGTCCGGGCGGGCGTCCGTGGGAACCTCCATCGAACGGATTGGGAGTGATGTTTCTGTCGCGAGCTTGGCGATCATTCGGTTATGCTTGGCGATGATCGACTTGGTAGACTGTTCGGTTGAGGACACGGCCGGCGGCTTGTTCCAGACTGATAGGACCGGTGTGTGCCGCAGGTTTTCCAGAAGTAGCGGGTAGGATTGCTCCGGGTAGGGCAGTTCCGGGTAGCCGTTGATCGAGATGACACCGGCGAAGAGGTCGGGGTGGGTGATGCCTGCTTGCCAAGCCGCGTTGGCACCCTCACCAACGCCCAACACATAGATACGGTTTCTATCGATCCGAACGAGTTTGCTCAGTTTTTTGATGAGCGTCTCGATCTTGCTGGTACCGTCAGCACCCTGATTGAAACCGCCAATGATCTTGGCCGTAGTGCCGAGAACGATAAACTCGGTGATGTGTTTCTTCAAGAAAAGCCGCGCCCGCACGAGTGTGACCTCCGGGGCTAGACCGGCATCCGGGATGCACACCAGGAGCGGGTAGCGCTCCTGGGAATGGTAGCCAAAGGGCACCTCGAAGACACCGGCGACCGAAGGACGACCCGGCTCGGGGAAAAAGATACTCGCTGGACCTTCCGGGCCAGCCGACCATAGATCGACGTCATGGATCGCCTTCGCCACCGCGCGGGCGTCGCGTTGCGCCGCCTTTTTGATCAGCGGGACGATAGCCCTGCGCTCATCGCGTTGGTGTGTCGTGAAGTAGGCGAGGACGAGTTCTGTGAGCTCCGGGGACACCTTGACCGGTCGAGCTGTCGCAGGGGCTGGTGTTTCGGCTGTCGCCGCTACCGGGAGCAACAGCCCGGCGAGCGCCACAACTGGAATCGCGAAGGTCGTCTGCTGGGTAAACCTACTGAGCAGCCAGTGAAGCCTGAATAGCATAAGATAGTTGTCCTAATCGTCGATTGAAATCCTAACACCGAATTCGCCGGAAAAGCGACCGAACTCAAGCAAGACCTCTCGTCCGCAGAGTCCCAGTGAGCTGTCTTGTGCCCACCGTGGCTGGCCCACGCCGAGCGGGTCGCCGGTTTCATTGTCCAAGAAAGAACCCCCGAACGTCCCCAGTACGAGATCGCTCGTGCAGGGAAAGTTTAGCGTATCTTCCCGCAATGGCTCAAGAATGCCAGTCCCGGCGACGCCAATGCTCGATGTCACGAGGTTTTCATCCACGAATAGATCGTCGGGGATCAACGTCAACGGGTTGTTCGTTGCGAAGAACTCCACATTGACTGCCTCGGTTACGGCCAAGTTGCGGAAGCGAATCGTGACGGTTGTGATGCTCGGATCGGGGCTCTGGGCAACGTTGTCCGTCGGTTGGATTTCCGGCAACAGCACTTCCTCGGGTAATTCGAACCCGCAGCCAGCGAAGAGTGCGGTGACGGCAACGAGTGTAACCGAGCTAGTAAGCCGCCGTACCGGCCGCGAGCTAGTAAGCCGCCGTACCGGCCGTTTGGTTGATGAGCGATTCGATCTCAGTCTCAGTATTGTGAGCTTCGGCATGGCAGGGTCTTTCAGTGTCAATTTCATTATTGCTTTCCCGGTGGCTTTCCGTTACCATGAGACCACGCTCCTCCGATTCGCCAGCCCAATCGCGCGCCGGTTGGGGGTTGCTGGTTACTGGCAGGATGCCGGCGCGAGTGGCCTGACACGATTGACAGTCGAGCCGGGGCATTTATAATCGCGCTTAATGGTATCGTCCAGATCGGGCCGAAAGCGGCACCCGGTTACAGGGGGCGTGCGCTCGTGATTGGTGCGTACTGGGTTTGGCTGTGTCGGCCGAGTCCTTAGGTGACGGCAGTTTTGGCTGCCGAGGCTTGTTTTTTTCGTGGTAGCGTAGCTGATGCGTCTTGATTGCATATGCGTCATTGGTCCATGCGAGCCGGTTGTGGGCTCGGTGCGGATCGGCTCAAGAGGTTTTGGGGCGGTATGATGCGATAAGCTGATTGCCCAACTTGGTGCCGTGCTTTGCTACCTCGTGGGATCGCAGTATGCGCCCGCGTTTTTTTTTGGATCAGTGAGTGCTGATCGATCCGGGTGTGGTTTCGTTGGCGTTCCGATCTGTATGGTGTTTCGTTTTTTTTTGCGAACGCGGCGAGTCATGGGGCCGAGCGGCAGATATCGGAAGCCCGTGCCGAACGTTATGCGTCTGACAGCGCCGTTGAAGGGATGAATGGTAAGCAATGAGTTCCGACTTGATTCGATTCATCGACTCGATTAGCCGTGACAAGGCCATCGACAAAGAGAGCGTCTTTGTTGA
>JAJRSR010000213.1 GCA_024278695.1 Planctomycetota bacterium
AGTTTTGTAGGGCGGGCACTGCCCGCCGCGAGTTCTGATGACGCTGGAGGCGAGCAGTGCCCGCCCTACATAATGTCGATACGCCGACTACTCTCCGGTTACGGTGGGCATGTCGATCGGTGTTGATCCAGGCCACGATGCATCCAGCCATCCGAGCCGGACGTGACGATGAAAGCTCGACCACGGCCAATCTCCCGGTTCTTGTACGTGGCCATGCTTGACGGGGTTGAGGTGAATATAATTACGGAGACGATACCAATCGTTTTCATCCCGAATTCGATGTTCCCAATACCGAGGTTGCCAGACGCCGCGCTCACGTTTTTTATGCCGATTGCTTGTTACAGGTAGAGCGATGCCGCCATCGTGCAGGTATTCTTTCGTGAATCGGCTCTTGATGATTCCCCATCGATCCGGGAAATTGTCGTCGTCATCAGGCATGGTCCAAATGCAGTGAAGATGGTCGGGGAGAAGCACGCAGGCGAACATGTCGAATGGCCGCTCGCGTCTGGTGGTTGCCATCGCCCGGTGGAGCGTTGCCCGTGCATTGGCGTTGTTGAAGATTGGTCTGCGGCGGTAGGTCACTACGGTGAAGAAATAGGAAGCGCCGTTTTCTCGCCATCGGACATAGTTGGGCATGGGGTTATTGTAGAAGCGCGGTTGCGGCGGGCAATGCCCGCCCTACAAGTTGCAGCGAGTCTCGTAGGGCGGGCATTGCCCGCCGGCAGGTGCTAGTACTCCTCAGTGAGGTATTGTTCGCGTATACGATTGGCCGCTGCGATGAACTCCTTTGATATTCTGCCTGAACCGAAGAAATCGTACGGTACCGCGTGGAGCGTTGAGCCATCATGCGCGAGCAATTTTGCGCCACCACCAAGCCGGTCGTATTCAACTCGGGATACATCATCCCAGGAAGCGTAATACATGAAGTCACCTTGGGCAGGCAACAAGATCAGACCGTCTGGCCAGAGAAGTGCTTTGGATCGGTTCCGCAAACGAATTGACTGGCGGGCCCCAAGAAAGGTGGCGAACCAGAAAACAGTCAATATGAGGCTTCCCCACCCAAACGAAGAAGTTGCGGCTAGGTATGAGGTCCACATCAGAGCGCCGACGCTGTACATCCCCACTAAGAACCACGACAACTTTGCACTTTGCTCAATCACGACCATCCGTTTGTCGTACTCAAACGCGCACTCCGGGCACCGGTGGATGTCCGGTAGGCCGGTGAGGCTGTAGCGGCATCGCGGGCATTTTTGTAGGGGGGTGTCGCTCGACATGGGCAGCATGGTAGCACGGCCAATGGCTTCGCACAGCTTGCAGGGCGGGCATGTCCGCCTGGGGCTATTGGTCCAACGGAGGGGCTTGGTTTGTCTTATTACGTCTCTCATTCCGGTTTACCGGACGGCCGCGAATTTCCAGTACGGCCACGGAAATGTCTCCGTTTTTTCTTCCGGCTATTGAACCGTCGCCTCGCTCATGCGACCGTAGTGGCACAGATGGCAAGAACGCACGAAGACATTCAGGATGAACTGCTTGTGCTGCACTGTCAGGATGGTGACGCAGCCGCGCTCAAGTCGTTGATTGAGCGGTGGCAGCCACGGTTGACGCGGCTGGCCTGGCGGCTGACGGCCGACCGCGAGTCGGCGCACGATATTGTGCAGGATGCGTGGCTTTCCATCGTGCGTGGGCTCAGTCGTTTGGACGATCCGGCCAGCTTTCGCGCGTGGGCGTACCGCATCGTCAAAAATAAATGTGCCGATTGGGTTCGGCGTCGTGTGGTGCGTCGTGAAGCGGCAGAAGAAATACGTGAGACCGCTGTGGATGCGGCGAATGACGAACGATGCGAGAGCGAATCGGATGAGGTGGATGCGTTGCGGCAGGCGCTCGCGGCGATGCCGGATGAGCAGCGGGCGATCCTATCGCTTCATTACCTCGATGGGATGCTCTTGGCCGAGATCGCGATGGTGTTTGGCGTGCCGCTTGGCACGGTGAAGTCTCGGCTACATCACGCGAGAAGCAAGCTCAAGCAAACTTTGGAAAGGGTGAAACCATGAACGATCTCGACAAGAAAATCCGCGACGCTTTGCGCAAAGAGGACGCCGATCTGTTTGACGACGTCGGCGTGGAACCGTCCATATTCGAAATGATTCTCGATACTTTTCGGGGCAAGCACTGGTGGCTTTCAGTGATCACGGTGGTTTGGAGTCTCATTTTTTCCGGGCTCGGTGTCGTTTCGGCGGTGAAGGCGGTTCGGACCGAAGATCCAAGGGAGATGACATTATGGGCGTTAGCGTTTGTGTTTTGCGTCCTCGCCGTCTCGATGTTGAAGATGTGGTTCTTTATGGAAATGAACAAGAATTCTATCACCCGTGAGATCAAACGGCTTGAGCTTCAGATCGCGCGGTTGGCGAGCCGGATCAAGGACTGATCGCGTCAATGGATAGGCGTGCGTTCGCGTTTGGGGCACCCCCTGAACTGCGTGGCTTCAGCCCACGCGGTTTCTCGAGGTCCGTGCCATTTTCAGAATCTCTGCGCCGTGCAGGTTAGAAGTCTGTGGTCCAGACACGACATCGAAGCGAGAAGCATACGAAAGGTGAGCCGGCGTTAGTCGTGGCTTTCAGCCGGTGGATTTACCGTTGCGGTCGTTTGCGGCGGGGCGATGCCGAGCAGTCCGAGCGCGTCGCGCTCGACGATGCCGCGGAGCGATTCTCTCGGAATCACCGGGAGGTTCGTACCGTGGACCATGTGGTTGATGCTGTAGAGCGCCTCGATACAAGCCGACGGTGAGGACGCGGGAAAGCCGCTGCCGAAAAGGAGCTTGTGCGTGACGCCGTATTGGTGCGCAGAGAGCAACGTCTGGTACGCCTGCCACGGCTGGTGAAGCAGCCAGGAAATCTCAGCAAACACATTCGCGTGCTTTGCGAGCATCACGATCGTCTCGGCCGCCCACGGGTACCCCATGTGGGCGATCACGATTCTCAACTGCGGCAGCTCGCGTGCCACCTCGTCCAGCAAGACGGGCTTGGCGTATTCCAGTTTGGTTGATGAGGTGATCTGCACGCCCGTGTGGAACAGCACCGGTAGTCCGGCCTCCGCGATCTCACCGTAGACCACCATCGCCTGGCTGTTGGTCGGGTGAAAATCCTGCGCCGCCGGTGCCACGGCCACCCCGCGCATGCCAAGATCAGCCTTGGCGCGTTTGAGTTCCGCGATGGCTTCCTTGGGGTTCGCCGGATCAATGCCTGCAAAGCCGATCAGCTTATCCGGGTGGGCCCGTACATACGCGGCCACCTCGTCGTTACTGATTTCCGCGTCCAGGTAATCGCTCTTGAAGCCGAGGACGATGCTCGTATCCACCGGCTCCGCCGCTTCAAGGTGTTGGCCGACACCCGTACCGCTTGGATCGGCGGCATGGGTGGAAAGTTGGGGGATGTGGTTGGTCGGGGACGTACCACGACCCAACTGAGCCGCCGCCTCCCAAGTATAGGTACAACAATCGACAATCATAAGCTCAGACCGTTTCCCACCCGCCCGACTACTCCTTCGTCGTCATTCGCGGACCCAATGGTACAGTTGGACGGGGATCAAGGTCAAGAATGGGGGGATAGGAAGCTACCGGGAACGCACAAACCGTGGTTTGTGTTAGTTTCGGTTGGTGCAGGCTACTGGTCTGCCCCAGACGTGACGGATGTTGTCGGCATGCCAGTCAGCTTGCTCCTGCGGCGATTAGACCCGTTTCGGGTGAAGACGCAGTGGCGTAGAGTTTTTTGGGGATGCGACCGGCCTGGTACGCCGCTCGGCCGGCCTCTACCGCAAGTGCCATCGCCTTGGCCATGATGATCGGGTGTTTGGCACCGGCGATGCCGGTATTGAGCAGCACGCCGTCCGCGCCGAGCTCCATCGCAATCGTGACGTCAGACGCGGTACCCACGCCGGCGTCGATAATCACGGGGTAGTCCGGGTCGCCGTCCTTGAGGTATTCAAGGCAGATGCGGAGGTTGTTGGCGTTAAGAATGCCCTGCCCGCTGCCGATGGGGGAGCCGAGCGGCATCACGCTGGTCGCGCCGGCATCTTTGAGCTGCCGGGCGATGATCGGGTCGTCGCTGGTGTAGGCCAGCACGCTGAACCCGTCATCCACGAGGTGCTTGGTCGCTTCGAGGGTGCCGATCGTGTCGGGCAGCAGTGTTTTCTTGTCCGCGAGGACTTCCAGCTTGACCCATGTTGCGCCGGGGTTGTCGAGCCCTTCGAGCAGCTCGCGACCAAGCCGTGCCGAGCGGATCGCGTCTTTCGCGGTAAAACAGCCGGCCGTGTTGGGTAAGATCGTGTAGCGGGATAGATCCAGGAAGTCGAGGATGTTGTCCGGCTTCGCGCCGCCTTCCGGTGCGAGCACGTCCCGGCGGATGGCCACCGTCACGACCTGACAATCACTCGCCAGGAGCGCGGCCTGCATCTCATCGTAGTTGGCGTACTTGCCCGTGCCCACGAAAAGACGCGAGTCAAACTCAAAATCACCGACGCGGTATTTGTTTTCAGACATATTTTCTATCCACCTTCATCTATCCACCGCCGACGAACGTGACGATCTCGATGCGGTCGCCTTCATGCAGCGGGGCTTGGTCGAATGTTTTTCGCGGCACGAGGTCTTCGTTGATCTCCACGGCCACGCGTACCGGGGCGAGGTCGAGCCGGGTGAGAAGATCGGCCACGGTCGCGCCGCGATCGACGGTGTCTTCTTTGCCGTTAATGGTGACACGCATTCGTAGTTCGCTCTATTACTGGTTGATCGCGTTCGCGGGTGCCCCATTATTCGCCCCAAGGCGAAGGGTGGGGGATGGCCGTAAAACTAACCGTGGCGTTCCCGGATCCGATCGGAGACCACCTGTGATTATACGGTCTCTGTGAGCCGGTACAATCGGCTTACGTCTGCGGCGGTTCCAGCTTCGTGGAATTGATGATGAGGTAATAGACGATCGCGGCCGCCAGCAGGGCGAGTATGATCGCCGTTTTGGATTGCAGGCGTTGAGCGACGATGCCCGGTTCAGTTTGCACCGGGACGAGCCCGCCGTCGTCGAGCTGGCTCTTTCGTGACCCCCAAAGGACGAGCCCGCCGAAGCACATCGCCCCCGGTGCGCCGAAATAGAGCACGGCCGTCACGGTGAAATCAGTCATCCACGGGCGGTGGATAAACATGGCCAGCGCCAGCAGGAACGTCAGAAGACCGACCCATACGCCCAGCAACGCCAGCATGTTCGCGATCTCCTGAAAGGGCACCCGCCGTCAACGATACAGTTACCCTACGCACGGCCACTTGCTTGAGCAAGTGCGGCTGTTCGGATACCGTCGCGCGGTATCGAGAGGGAGTACGCCGATGATTGACGTCGAAGAAGCCTACCGAGTCTTGTTTGAGTATGTGACGCCTGGTCCGGTAGTGGCGCTGCCGTTGTCGGACGCGTTGTATCGCACGCTGGCTTCGCCCATTAACTGTGACCTGGATATGCCGCCGTTTGATCGGTCGGTGATGGATGGCTATGCGGTTCGCGCGGTCGACGTGACCCAGGCACCGCTGACGCTTCGACTCGTCGGCGAGGCACCCGCCGGGGCGGTCGTGGGGAAGGCGATCGGTGATGGCGAGGCGATGCGCATCAATACCGGGGCACCGATTCCGCCGGGGGCAGACGCCGTCGTGCGGGTTGAGGAGACGGAGCCGTGTGGGGATGGCGTCTTAGTCAAATCTTCCGTCGCTGTAGGTAACTTCATCACGCGGCGCGGTGCGTATGTGACGGCGGGTGATGTTGTGATGGCGGCGGGTCTGCGGTTGACGCCGGCTGCGATCGCGGCGGCCGCCACTGCGGGTGCGGCTCGGGTGTCGGTGTACCGCAAGCCCCGCGTGGCGATTCTGACGACGGGTGATGAGTTGGTTGACGTGGATCAGAAGCCGTTAGGCGCGCAGATTCGCAACTCGAACCAGTTTCTGGTTGAGGCGTTGGTTCGGTCTGCCCATGCCGATCCCGTTGTGCTTCCGGTGGTTCGCGACGATCGCGATCGGCTCGAGGCATCCATTCGCGAAGGGTTGAAGGCGGATGTCTTGTGTGTGACCGGTGGCGTGTCGATGGGCGATCGGGATTTCGTGCCCGAGGTGCTACAGGCGGCCGGCGCGACGTTTCACATCCACAAGATCGCCATTAAGCCCGGCCGCCCGACGATTTTTGCCACCACGCCCTCGGGCACACTCGTATTTGCGCTGCCGGGCAATCCGGTGAGCGCTCTGGTGGGGTTTGAGCTTCTGGTTCGTCCGGCGCTTAGGGTTCGGGAAGGTGGCGGGGCGATCCAACCGGTGCTACTGGCGGCCGAGGTCGTGGGTGGATGCCCGGCCACGCGTGATCGACAAAGCTACCACCCGGCGCGGGCCTGGGTTGGCGCGCGTGGTCAGTGGTGCGTCGAGCGGGTATCCTGGGGCGGCTCGGGTGATTCGTTGGGTCTCGCGGCTGCCAACGCGATGATCGTGTGCCCGCCCGGGGCTCCCGAAGTGCCGGAGGGGGCGCAGGGATTCATCATGCTCCTCGACCCGGTGTGAGCGCCGCAGTCTGAGCCGTACAACGTCAGGGACCGACGTCGTTGCCTCGAAAACAGAAACCATCCCGGAACAAGCGTGATGCGAAGAAGCGGTCGCTGTTATCGACCGACCCCGGCTTCACGATCACGACCCATCGCGCCCTACTGTTTCTCTCGCTGGTGTCGCTGGCGCTGCAGAGTGTGATCTTCGCACCGGTTGGCTGGTGGCCCATTTCTTTCGTGTGTCTGGTGCCGTGGCTGATTCTTGTGGGGGCTGCGTCGCATGCCCCGCGCGTCTACTTTCACAGTTGGGTGCTGGGGCTGGCGTTTTTCTTTCTCAACATGCGGTGGATGTATTGGTCAACCGGATACGGGTACGCGGCGTTGGCGATCTACCTCTCGTTCTATTTTCCGTTCATGGCGTGCGTGATTCGTCACGTCGTGCGGCGGCGACGGCTACCGCTGGCGTTGGCGCTTCCGGTGGTGTGGACCGGTTGTGAGATGCTTCGGGCCGTCGTGATCTCCGGGTTCCCGTGGTTCTATCTTTCGCACAGCTTGCACGGTGTGCTACCGTTGATCCAAATCAGTGATCTGGTCGGGGCGTACGGCGTGACGTTTATGATCGCGGCCGTGAACGGCGCTCTGGCTGACGCGGTGCTCTTTGCCGTGGCGCGGCGGCGCGGTACCACTGGGGTGACCGCGTGGCGCGGCGTGGGATTCAGTGCGACGGTAGCAGTGCTGCTGGTGTTGTTCTCGTTTGTGTATGGCTGGTATCAGATTAGCCGGGACACGATGAGGGACGGCCCGCGTGTGGCGATGCTGCAGGGTGATTTTGTGGTAAGCGTTTATGGTGAGGAGGCTTCGGGGCACGAACGCTTCGTTACCTATATGGAAATGCTGGACGCTGCGGCGAGTGAGAAGCCGGACCTGTACCTGATACCGGAAACGCCTTGGCCCATGTACCTCAACCCCGAGGCGAGACAAGCCAATGCGCCGTCGCGCCGTTCTTTCGAGGCGATGCAGCGACGCGCGACGCGCGACAACGCCTACATCGTGACCGGTAGCTCCTCGCGAGAGGATCGCCCAGCCGACGTGCGTGCGCCGATCCGCATGTACAACTCGGCCGCCGTCATCAGGCCCGACGGCGGGGCGGTCGGTCGGTACGACAAGGTACATCTCGTCTATTTTGGGGAGATCGTGCCGTTTCGGTTCGGTCGGCTCCGTTTCCTGTACCTCTGGTTGAATAAGCTGATGCCGTTCAGCGAAGGCGGCACCTTCGAGTACTCTCTATTTCCCGGTAGCAGTTTTCATCATTTCGAGATGACCCCGCAGTCGCAGCCGGGGGAGGTGATTCGTTTTGGTACCCCCATCTGCTACGAAGATGTGATGCCCTATGTAAGCCGACGTTTCGCGACCGGAACCGGCGACAGCAGCGGCAAGCAGGTCGATGTCTTGCTGAACATCAGCAACGACGGCTGGTTTGGCCGCGGGCATCAGCAGCCTCAGCATTTGTCGATCTCTGTGTTTCGGGCGGTTGAAAACCGCGTCGGTATCGCCCGATCCGTCAACACGGGGGTGAGTGCGCTGATTGATCCGGACGGCACGGTTCACGACGTGGTGGCGGCGGACCCGTCAAACCCCTGGCCACGGGCGTGCAACTACGCGGTTGGTCAGCTCCGCGTGGATTCACGGTTTACGCTATACTCCCGCTACGGTGATTGGTTTGCGTGGGGTTGCGCGGCGATCTGCTTTGCGCTGTTTTTTGACTATTGGGTGACCCGCGTTCGTACGCGGGGTCTGTCAACGGAAGCTGTCGGCCATGATGTTGGTTAACCACATTGACGGAAGCGCACGCGGCATGCCTGCACGGCGACACACCGGTCTCGATGGGTGGTGCGTTTGGATATCCCTGCTGGTGCTTGGTGGGGGTTGTGCGTCCACGCAGACGGCCGGGTTCAACGGTGACAACCACATCTTTCTGAAACATCGCGCCGAGGCGCTGTTGCAGCAGGCGATCGTCTACCCGCACAACCCTGTGGTTCGGGTTGAGGCGGTTGAGGCGTTGCAGATGGCCGGCTCGAATCGCGCGTTGCCGCAGCTTCGCGCAGCGCTCACGGATGAGCACCCGGCCGTGAGGTTCGCAGCTTGCTTGGCGGTGGGCATGCGGCATGACGCGCTGGCGGGTAGCGCGGTACGGCGGCTGCTCGATGATGAAGATGAGAACGTGCGCGTTGCGGCGCTCTTTGCGCGGCACCGGCTCGGGTTGACGCAGCAAACCGGGAAACTAGCGTATTACCTTCTCGACCACGCGGAACCCTCCGTTCGAAGAAACGCGGCGCTTGCGTTGGGGCTTCTTGGTGAGCGCGGCGCGATCAAGATCTTGGCCAAGGCCATGCGCGATCGGGATGAAGGCGTGCGGCATCATGCGTTGGAGGCGATGGCAAGGCTGGGGCATCCAGATGCGGCCAAGGAGTTGGCATTTCTGAGTAACGCCGGCATTGGCTCGCAAGAGGTTTTTGCAATCCAGGCGTTGTCCGGCACGGATGACCCGCGCCATGTCGATACGTTTCGGTACAAACTGGACACGGCGATCCACCTGGAGACGAAGCTGGCTGCCGCTCGCGCGTTGGGGGATCGAGGGAACGATACCGGTTACGATCTCGCGGCGCGGGCATTACTGCGACGTAGCCCGACCGTCAATGATCCGGCTGATCCGCCGGCGGGTCAGGTGTTGCGCGTTCGGCAGATGGCCGCGATGGCGCTCGGTGCCATTGGGCGAACCGAGGCGCTGCCGCTGCTTCAAGGGCTCATGGATGACACATCGGACCCGCGCCTTCAGGTGTCGGCGGCGGGCGCGGTGCTGCGC
>JAJRSR010000214.1 GCA_024278695.1 Planctomycetota bacterium
CGCCAGCTTGCCCGTGATCGACTCAGGTAGATATTACGGGCAAGTTTGCCCATACCACCCGAGACCGCAACGATAACGCCCGCTGCGCGCTACACCGTGCGAGACGCCCGCGCCCGGCACGCTTGTACCAGATTTCCGCACCGGCCGAAACGGCAATGAGAGCGCGTCCCGCATGCCCGTTCACTGTGTCTCGTCATCGCTGACGGCACGAGGCTTCGGGCTCAGCTCCATAAGATACTTCGTCACGGCGTCGTAAAACGCATCAGCCAGAAGACGATGCCCCTGCGCGTTGGGGTGCCGATCCCACTCGGCCACCCAAAGCGACTCGACATCATCCATCCCGTCGTAGGCGTCGGCCGTCGCCAACACATCAAACCCCGCACGCGCCGCGATCTCCGGCTGCTGCAACACGATCGGTCTATCGTTAGCGTCTTCCTCCGGACGCGGCAGAAAGGTGGCCGTCGCGAGGATACCGCGATCGCGCGACGCCTTCACCATCCGCTCATAAACCCAGAGCAGTAGCGCTTCTCGATGCGGCTTCAACCGCTGCTCGGCCACTACCTTCTTCAGTCCGGTCGTCACACCCGCATCTTCCAGCATCACCACTAATTCCGGGTAGGGCAACGGGAACGATTTCGAGACGGCGTGCGACATCTCGTTGGCCATCCAGTTCACGTCATCAACCCCGATGTAGACCACCATGTCCGGGTCAAACGCGAACACCTTGTCTTCCAGGATAATCGAGCGACCGACGGGACCGTAACCGCTGACCGAAAAGTTCAGAATCTCGAAACCAGTAAAGCCCGGAAGCTGGAACTCCTTATTGAGCCGGGCTTCCACGAGATTCTCAAACGTCTCGGCATCTTCGACCCCGACGCCCACCGTGTGTGATGATCCGAAAATAGCAATGCGAAACACGCCGGACGGCTTGGCCTTAGTGTACGCTTTATCTCGCATACCCCATTCGTTGGTCGAGAGCGTCGCGCCCTTGTAGGGCACTGACACGGACGGGTACAGGTCGTACGGCGGGTAGGCACCCTCGTTGTGCCGGATGGAGGGGTTAATGTTCCAGTTGGTGGGTCTGCCGTTGTATCGTTCGGCGAGTTCGCCATTGAACGTCGCGACATCGGCCAAGCCTTCGTAATAGCCGCGTTCCATTTTTCGGCTATCGCGCTCGTTCAGCTTGTCCTTGGTCAGCCGCTGAGCCGCATCGGCTAGCGCGGGTGAAAAGGCCAGCGCCTCCGGTTTCTTCCCCACGACAAACACCGATATACAAATAGCGGCGTTGATCGCGGCCGGTCGCCAAAACGCGGCCGGCTTTTTCTTGCCTCGTAGCCGACCACCCTTCTGCGCCGCGGCCTCCATGCGCCGAGCCACGATGGCCGCAACACCCAACGAGGCCAACGCCACAAACGCAAACGCCATCTCCCCGAGCGTGGGTGATTTCAAATACGCCATGACCGACAGCCACTCATCCACAGAGCCCGTCGACCAGAACGACCACGCGATGACGATGACCACGAACATCGCAACACACTGCAGCCCCACGATCCCTTCGGAGATCAACGAGGGTTTGGCACCGCCGATGGCGCGCTTTCGACCGTACTTGTTCTCAAGCAGCACGTTGGCCAGAATCATCACGCCGAGGAAACCCCAGAAGACGATCTGTTGGAACACGATGGGAAAGGTCTTTCTGATCCAGAAATCCTGATACGAATGCAACGCCCAAGTCACGAGAAACGTGTACGCCGTAGCGGCCGCCAACGCACCGGTCGCACCAAACGGCTTCTTCAACACGAACATGGCGGGGTTGAAGAAGACCTTCAGCATGAAGTCCTTCCAGTAGATGTTGATCCGCCGCCAGAAGTCCGTAAAGCTCGAAGATAGCAGCCACAGGTTGAAGGCCTTGGGCAGGTTGAACCCGAACATGTGAAGCAGACCGACGATCATGTGGAACGCGCCGGAGACGCGGAGGTAGAGCATGAACGTGGTGACAATAAGCTGCGCCGCGCTCCCCGCAGAGTTCACGTCGGTCGCGTCGATCAAGAGGTTCTGATAAACAAAACGGTACGCCAGCAGGTGGAGCAGCCCTCGGATCATCCACCGAATGCCCTGCTGGTAGGTCTCCCAGATCGGCACAACGCCCTTGGACTTTCGGAACGTCTTATAGTCCACGACGGGAAACAACGGAAAGCAGACGTTGGGCAGCATGAAAAAGTAGGAGAGCGACCACCACAGGCTGAACTTCGCCGTGTGGTGGCTCAGGTCGTACAGATAAATCACGAATCGGAACATGAACATCGAGCCGAGGATCGGCCAGATCGCGTTCGGCCACGGCGCGGTAAACCATTGCACACGACATGCGGCGAGAAAACCCGCCATCGCAACGAGCAAGCCCAATCGCGCGCGAAATGGCACGGGAAGGTGCGCAAGACCGATCACAGCACCACCCACGCCCACCAACCAAGCGGCCGGCTCCGGACCGAGCACGATAACGATGCCCGCGATGGAAAGGATCGCGAAAAACGGCGTGCGAAGATTCTCGGGTAGGAAATGGTGAACCACGAACCCCACCCACCCGACGATCATCATTTTCAAAAACGCAGCGTTTTCGATCTGGAACAGCCGAACCACCAGCACAACCAACGCAAACTGAAACGCCACGGCCGCAAACTGCAACGCAGGCCGCAACCAAAACGGCCCGCCAGCCGGCGCACCGGACGGTACCACAGCGTCATCCTGCTTGATCGCCTGCGCTTTCGTGGCCGTCTCCATCGCTTGCATCACTAACTCACGCCCTCGAAGTCTCTCGCTCTCTTACCAACTTCTTATCCAAGATCGCTCACTTGAGGCGATCAGCCTCCGACCGATTCGAGGCGGTCCAAACAGGCATCGGCCATCTTGACAAACAGCGGCATCGGGAAGTTTTCCCGGTGCATCAAGATGTTCCCTATCGCAGCCAAAAGGTGCGATCGAGCGTCTTCAAAACCGCAGCCCAGTATCTCGCAATGCGCCGCCACTTCGCCGCGCAACCGGCGTTCCGTAATGGGCAGCGTTCTTGCCAGCCGCATCAGATCAATCAGACCGTAGCCGCGAAGCGTCGATCCGGGCCAATCGATAATCACAAACCGATCGTTCCAGGCGCGCGCCAGCCCATCACCGGCTGCCCGCCGATCAATCAGGATGTTTCCATCCCAGACGTCGTTGTGGCAAAGCACATGACACGGCTCCCACTGGCCGCGATCCATGCGTTCCATCGCCAACCCCGCAGCCCGCCGCACAGAATCAGAGACCGCATCCTCTTCACTAAGGCACGTCAGGCAATCCGAAAACGAACGCCGAACCTCGGCCGAGCCGGGGCAATACCGCGTGGCCTCTGCCGCGCCCCGAAACCAGCGGATCAGCGCTGGTGCCATCGTCTTTTTCTGAATCTTCCGGATCCACCGCGACCCGCTCAGCGGATGGCAGTACGGCAGTACCGCACAGGTGCGACCCTCAAACGCCCCCTCAAACAACGGGTCCAAGATGGCGAGACCGAGCCTCGCCCCGAGCATCTTCTTCGCCTCACGCGCTCGCCACATGCCGCGTGCGACAAGCTCCGGTGCCACCGGTGATGAGCAGAGCGCCACACCCACGTTGTGGCCGCGCGCCGAACGAATCAAGAACTTCTCAACGCTATCGAGCGCCACGATACCGTCCGGAACCTGCGCCGCCGGATCAAGCGGCGTAATATCACCGCAACGGTCACGACCCAAACACTCGGGCAGCACCTCCAACAAGTAGTGCTGCCACGCGCCGGAGTTGGGTTCGTTCGTCATGGCTGCTGCGGGGATGAGAGTTTCCATTCGCCGTGCCCGCCGAAATAGGCCCGGAACCGGTGCAGCCTACGCCGAAAAATCCGTAAGTCCAGCCGACGGTGCGTTCACGATGACGGCCATGTTTCCGGGCGGGTGCGTGTTTTCAGCCATCTGTTGATGGTACGCGCCAATATCCTCGATCGTACCCACGGGTGCCATCCCCGGCTTCACCCGACCGTCGATCACCAGTTGGTTGAGTTTCGAGCACTGCTCTATCGTGGCAAAGTGTGAGCCCTGAAGGCGTTTCTGACGCATCCACAGGTAGCGCAGATCCACATCGGCGTTGTACCCGGAGGTGCCGCCGCAGATGACGATCATCCCGGCCGTATCGCACACATAGACCGATGTCGGGATTGTCGACTCTCCGACATGCTCGAAAACGATCTTCGGGTTCCTACGCTCGCCCAAGACCTCCCAAAACTTCTTCCCAAACGCACGCACACCGCTCGCCCACGGCTTGAATGACGTTTCGTCGCCCCAATCCGGCAACCGCCCCCAATGATCAAACTCCGTGCGGTCAATCACACCAGTCGCGCCGAGGCTCATGCAGAACTCTGCCCGCTCCGCATCGGACACAACGGCAATCGGACGACCGCCGAACTCTCTCACAAGCTGTATCGCGATAGTCCCGAGACCACCCGCACCACCCCAGATCAGCACGGGATCTCCCGGCTCCACCGTGTGCGGCGGCCAACACATGAGCTGCCGGTAGGCTGTCGCCCCGACCAGCATATACGAAGACGCCTCTTCCCAGGTCAGGTGCGGCGGCTTAGGGAAGCACTGGAAGTCTTCCACTTTCGTAAACTGCGCGAACGACCCGTAGTTCGTTTCGTACCCCCAAATCCTGAACGAACTCGAAAACATGGGATCACAGCCAGCCTTCACATCCGGTGAATACCGATCCCAAGTCGAACAACACAACACCACATGATCGCCCACGCTGACATGCGTCACGGCGTCACCGACAGCCCAGACCACGCCCGACGCATCAGACCCACCAATGTGGAAATCCTCAGACTCACCGCGTTTCTGGCGTGCGGCGATCACGTCAACGGGTTTCCCGGACGCCGCCCAAGCGTTGTTGAAGTTGATGCCGGCCGCCATCACCATCACCAACACCTGGTGGCTGCTGATTGGTGGCGTATCGACAACTTCGACTTCAAAGGCGTCCTTAGGCTCCCCATAGCGGCTCGCACGAATCAGAGAGGCGTACATCTTCGTCGGTACCACGCCAAGCGACGGCGTCGTACCAAGCTCAAAAACGTCCGTTGAGGTCAGTTTCGAAGGCACGGGTTTATTGATCCATTGCTAAAAGGTCTTACGCGGCCCTGGAACCGCTACTGTGACTCTGGCACCGCCGCCAAAATAACCCTAGCGCAGCATGGCGCTGGTAAACACCCAGGCATCACGGTTCAACCAACGACCGCAAATCGGTGGCAAACACGCGCCGGCAGCCGTTACCGAGATCGCCTCGAACGCGTCCGAGGCTCTGTCAAACTCAATCTCAACATCGCGGAAGTCCGGCATCGCCCCCGTCACCGGGTATTGGCACTTAAACACCGACTCCTTCGCGCTGAACAGCCGACGCGCCGCGAGACCGCGACCCGCTTCAGACAAACGGCCCAGCCCCTCCAACTCCCGCGCCGTACAAATGCCAGACAATGTTTCGTCGTCCAGCGGCCCTTCCGGCTCGACATCGATCCCCAGGCTACCCGTTTGCGACTGCCGCGCGACGGCTACCACACACAAATCACTCGTGTGGCTAATGGACCCGACGACCCCCTCTGGCCACACCGGGCTGCGATCCGGCCCGACAGGCACCGCCGCATCAGGAAACCCCAACCTTGCCAGCAACGCTCGAGCCCGAACCCGACCCGTGGCGAACTCACACTGACGCTTCCGGACCGCCCGAGCAACACTCAACAATTCCTGCGGCAACAGATCATCCGGCGTCGCGTCGATCGTTGACGTCACCGTCAACACCCAGTCGGGAAACAACGCGTCAATAGTTGGCGTCGGCCGTGGCACGCGCCTTCTCCTCGGAGGATTCCACCGGTGTCGCCGTGTGATTGCCCTTCGCTTCGGCCTCGTCGATATAACCCGTCAGCAGTTTGGCCAGCACGCGAACGTTCGGCTCCAGCACGACGCTGTCATGATCGCCCGGCACCTCATGAACCTCCAGCTCATCGACATACTCCCCCCAACCATTATCGCTATAAACAAACTCGCGATGAATATTCAACGCCCGGTCAGGTCCGAGAACATACGTCTTATCCAGCTTCGGCCTGAACAGAACGACTTTGCCCGGATAGTGGCTCATCTTGTATCGCGGGAGTGCCGCGCGGAACGCCGCCTCGATCACCTCTGATCGGAACAATGCCGGGTCTTGGTCTTTGGCCGTGCCGCCGGCTTGCTTGGCGCGTCGTTGCCGTTCCCAGTTGATGCGGTCACGCATCCAGGTCGTAATGTATTTCGGACCACCGCGAAGGAGCCGCATCCAATGCACCCGCGCCTTGTCCAGCTTCGTCAGCTCATCCGGAGGCCGCGGCAACAGCGAATCAAGCATGACCAACAGCGAAACCTCCTGCCCATCGGCAAGCAGCCGCTGCGCCATTTCATAGGCCGTGATCCCACCGCCGGAGAAACCGCCCAGCAGGTACGGACCCTCCGGCTGCACGCTACGCACTTCTTCCAAGTACGCAGCGGCCATTTCCTCAAACGTCTCATGCGGCGGTTCGGTCCCGTAGAGCCCACGCGCCTGTATCCCGTAGAACGGTCGGTTCGTGCCGAGCAGCGCGGCCAAATGCCGAAGGTTCAACACGTTGCCGAACATGCCCGCCACCAGGAAAAACGGCGTGCCGCTGCCACCGTCTCCGGGGTGCATACCAACCAGATAATCGCGCCGCGGCCGAACCGGCGCGGCAGCACCGTCTCCGCTGTGATCTTCCACGACCTCTCGAATCATGGCGGCCACACGCTCGATGGTCGGCGCTTCAAAGAGAATCGAGATTGGATAGTCCACGCTGAACGTCTTCTTGATCTTCGCGAACAGCCGCACCGCAATCAGAGAGTGACCGCCGAGATCAAAGAAACTATCTTGGATGCCAACCTGTTCGATACCAAGAAGCTCTTCCCAGAAGCCGGCCAGTGTGCGTTCAATATCATCCGTCGGTGCGACGTACTCCCCGTCCAACTCCGGACGGGCAAACTTCGACGCCTCACTGTCAGCCGTGGTGCCGACAGCCTCGGCCTGCGCCAAGAGATCATCGAGCGCCAACGAACCCACGACCACGCGGGACAGATGCGCGCCAGAAAGAACCCGCCCGAACGCCGCTGCGCCCTCTTCCGCGCGGATACCCTCTTGAATGTTGTGCTCCAACGCAAGTTCCGATGGCGACGGCTGCCGAGCCGCAGCGGCCTGAGACGCCGCCCCGGACGAAGCGCCCTCGGGCACCGCGACCGTATCGAACCCGCCGGGTAGTTGCTTCATCACGTATTGTTCGATGTCAACGACGACCCCGCCGTTTTCATCCATGATGGTGACGTCAAACACGGCGAAATCATCCGCACCCTTGACCTTGTCGCGAACGCGAACCCACGTCCACACGGTGGCAGGCATCGGCTTGTGTAACCTGAGCGACCCGTAGGACACCGGCACCCACAGGTCCTTGCCGCCGTCGGAATCTTCAGACAGGAACAGCCCGCAGCTCGTCACGCAATCCAGGATGGCCGGGTGAATGGCGTAGTCCGCGAGATCACCGTGAAAACTCGTGGCAAGCGCCGCCCGAGCGAGCACCTCACCCGTACCCAGGCTGATCTCGCGCAGCACCTGCCATCGCGGACCGAAGCGAACGTGTTCGTATTGTTTGGATCGTATCCCGGCGGCTCCCTGCGCGATGCGCGGCGCGGCGCAACGTGATCGAATGTCCTCCAACCGAATGGCCGGCTTCGCGTCGAGCTTGTGCATCGCTAATGTGGCTTGGCTGTGCGTCGTCCATTCGCCCGGCCCACCCTCTGGCAACCGACGACTCTGCATCTCCCAAAGATACCCCTCGCGAACCGGACGGAGACTCATGCGGATTTCCGTTTGGCTGTCATCATCCACCAGCAACGGTCGAAAGAAGTAGAGGTCGCGAAGCTCAAACTCGGTCGACTGATCCATCGCGTGCAGTGCGATACGCGCGAACTCCACATATCCCGTACCCGGCACCAACGCCTGCCCGCTGCTCACGCGGTGCTCATCCACGAGCCAGTGATCTTTCGCTGCGAATTTACCGGAAAGCCATGTGACGCCGTGGGCATCACATACGCGCCGGTCCAGCAACGGGTGCGCAACCGGCTCCCCGGTCGCAAAGTTCGGCTCGTTCGCACCCTCCTCGTGCGCGAACGCCTCGGCGGCCATACCCACCCCGTGCCATACGCCCCAGTTGATCGCCACGGTGTTCGCGGCACCGCTTGCGGACCGACTCGCGGCGAAGGCATTCAGGAAATCATTGGCGGCCACGTAATCAACCTGCCCCGGCGGCGCGGTCACGGTACTCGTGGATGAAAACAACACGAAGAAATCCAGACGCTCACCCGCGAGGACTTCATCGAGCACCATCGTGCCCTGCACTTTGGGCGCGAAGACCTCATCGATTTCTGCCTGCGCTTTTAACTGAATCAGATCGTCCTTCACGACACCGGCCGAGTGAATCACACCGTGGATCGCGCCGAAACGTTCGCGTACGGTGGTCACGACGTCGCGCATCCCTTCGATGTCCGTCACGTCCACCTGAATCGGAAGCACCTCCGCGCCGAGGTCCGTCAGACGGCGAATCTTTCGCATTTTCTCCGTAGTCGTGTGACCGTTTCGCGAACTGAGGTGATCGACCAACTCATCGCCGCCAGGAACCGCAGAGCGGCTGAGCAGCACGAGCCTCACCTTCGCCGTTCGCGCCAAGTGCTCGGCCATGACAAACCCGAGCCCGCCAAGACCACCGGTAATCAGATAGACGCCGCCCTCACGAACCTCGGCCCAGGGCTTTTGCGTCTCAGACGGCCTAGCGCATTTTTCGTAGGACTGCACCCAACGCGCGCCGCCACGATGAGCCACGATGCTGTTGTCCGGCTCAGCCTGCAATTCCCGATGTAGTAACTCGGCCACGGTATCTAACGACACGCCCTGCGGCGCGCGACGACCAAATCGACGCGCCGCCTTTACAGGAAGCACAATATCGATGCTCTTGAAGGTGATCCCCGGCATCTCGCGCGGGGTGACCTTGCACGGACCGAGCACCGTGGATTTTTCCGGATAGGGCAACGCCTCACCGGCCACACTCTGCATGCCGGATGAAACCACGTCGATGTGGACCGGCGTGGTGAGTCCCTCGGCTCCGAGCGCCTGCACGAGAAAAAGCAAGCTAAAGAAGCCCTGCTCCTGTGTCCGGTGAAAGAAGTTTGACCCGGCGCGGGCGTGCTCGTCGGCCGTCACCAGCCACAGATGCACGATATGCGTGGGCACCGTACCACCAGAGACTAGATCCCGAAGCAGCGCGTTGTAGCCGTCGGCACCATACTCCGGCGCGAGGATGTATTCCGTATCGCTTTTCTTAAAGTACCGATCACCGCGCGTGACCGTCACGACCGTATCACCCGCGCGACGGAAGCGGTTGGCGACATTCTCCCCCACGCCGGCATCGTCAAGAAATACCAACGTGGTCCTCGGCGTATCCTGCGTTACAGGTGCGCCAACGCCCTCTTGTTTCCACACGTCGCGCCAGAACCAGTCATCGAGACTGTCCAGCCGCGTCGGAGTCGTTGCGTTGGCCTTGTCATCGTGACGCATCTCCACCGGCGCGAACCAATACTTCTGATGCCGAAAGGCGTACGTCGGAAGCGGCACGCGGCGGCGCGGCTCCGGCTCCCAGTAGGAATCAAAATCTATCGCGACCCCGCTACCCCAGAGCCGGCCCACAACCGTGTGGAAAAATGCCACGTCGGACACGTTTTCATCCGGATGACGAAGCGAAGCGAGCACGCCGCGATCCGGTTTGATTTTCGGGTGTTGCCGTGTCAGGGAGCTCAGCGCACGACCAGGGCCAACCTCAAGTAGCACTTGGTCGGCCGTCCCCGCAAGCGTCTCGATACCGTCGGCAAAACGTACCGTGTTCCGCAGGTGGCCCACCCAGTATTCCGGGTCCGTCGCCTGCTCCGGCGTGATCCACGCACCGGATTTGTTCGAGATGAACGGGATCGTCGGGGCACTGAGCTTGATCGTCTTTAGGAACGTGCGGAACTCATCCAAAATGGGGTCCAACATACGAGAATGACCGGCCACGTTGATGCGGAGACGCTTTGACTCGACGCCCTTCTCCTTCAACTCCTGCTCCAACGCTTCGATCGCTTCCACCGCGCCGGAGACGACGCTGACCTCCGGGCTGTTGATGCTGGCCAAGTCCAATCGGTCGGCAAGCAGCGGCAACACGTCAGCCTCGGGCAGTTCCACACTAAGCATCGCGCCGCCGGGTGCGCGCTCGACGAGTGCGCCGCGAAGGATGACCAGATCAAGCGCGTCCTCGAACGACATCACACCCGACAAGCACGCGGCCGTGTTCTCACCCAGGCTATGGCCGATCATCGCGACCGGCTCCACGCCGTAAGACATCCACAGTTTGGCTAGGGCATATTCCAACGCGAAGATCGCGGGTAGTTGAAACGACGTTTGCCGAAGCTGCTCAGTGGCCGCAGCGTCATCCTTTGACGCGAAAAACAGCTTGCGGAAGTCGTGCCCGGTTTTCTCTTGCAGCGCGTGGAGCGCCTTATCGAGATGTTCACGAAAGACCGGCTCGGCCTCAAAAAGATCCTTTCCCATACCGGGGTACTGCGCGCCGCCACCGGGGAACATGAACACAACCTTCGACGTGCCGCCCGAATACCTATGGGTGAAGACTCTCTGAGGATCATTCGCCCGAAGGAGCTTCGCGGCTTCTTCGTGGTCTTGGCACGCAACGACGCGACGCACGTCAAACTCCCGCCGACCGGCTTGCAGCGTATAGGCGATGTCGGCCAGCTCGACGTCGGGGCTCGCCTCCATATGGTCAGCCAGCCGCGTTGCGGCATCATCCAGGGCAGATTTATTTCGCGCGGAAAGCAGAAGCAACTGATAGGGTCTCGTCGTTTTTCGCGACATGTCCCGCTGCGGCGCTTCTTCCAGGATCGCGTGGGCGTTCGTACCACCAACGCCGAGGGAATTAACCGCCGCACGGCGCGGCGCGGCACCCCGTTCCCAATCGCGCAGGGACACATTGACCCGAAACGGGCTGGCCTCGAAATCGATCTTCGGATTCGGGGCTTCAAAGTTCAGCGTGGGAGGCATCTGCCGGTGGTGTAGCGCAAGCGATGCCTTGATGAAGCTCGTCACACCGGCGGCCGTATCCAGATGCCCGATGTTCGTCTTGACCGAGCCGATCTGGCAGAATCCGGTCCGGTCGGTGTTGGCACCAAACGCCTCCGTCATCCCGGACAGCTCGATCGGATCACCCATGTCGGTGCCAGTTCCGTGGCACTCCATGTAGTTGACCGTTTCCGGATCCACGTTGGCTGCCGCGAGCGCTTCGATAGCGGCCGCTGCCTGCCCGTCAACACTCGGCGCGAGATACCCGACCTTGTCCGACCCGTCGTTGTTGACAGCCGACCCTTTGATAACGGCGTAGATGTGATCGCCATCCTCGACAGCCTCTTCGAGTCGCCGAAGCACCACCACACCAGTACCACTACCAAAGACCGTACCCTGGGCGCGGTGGTCAAAGGCGTGGCAATAACCGTCGGGCGAGAGCACCTCACCCTCGTGGTAGATGTAGCCCTGACGGTGCGGCACTTCGATTGTGATGCCGCCAGAGAGTGCAAGATCACACTCCCCGCTTAGCAGGCTCTGGCAGGCGTAGTGAATCGCCACAAGGGAGGTCGAGCAGGCGTTCTGAATGTTCACACTCGGCCCGGTCAGGTTCAAAAGGTACGAAAGCCGCGTGGAGAGAAAATCCTTGTCGTTACCCGTGTGCCGCAGCAAGAACAGCCCGACCGAATCCACGAGCTCACGGTGCGTCAGCAGGTTGAACATGAAATAACTGTTCATCCCGCACCCGGCAAACACGCCGATCGGACCGGAGAACTTCTCCGGCGGATGCCCGGCGTTTTCTAACGCCTCCCACGCGCATTCAAGAAAATGCCGATGCTGCGGGTCCATGATCGCGGCCTCTTTCGGACTAAACCCGAAGAACTCCGCGTCGAAGTATTCCATGTCATCAAGCACACCGCCGCGCTTGACGTAGTTGGGATTCCTGAGCCGAACCGCAGGCACGCCTTCATCGGCCAGTGCATCATCATCAAAGTCGGAAATACACTCTACGCCGTCGCGAAGGTTGGCCCAGAATTGTTCGATATCGCGCGCACGGGGCACCCGCGTAGCCATACCGACCACGGCAATATCGTTTGCGTTGGCAAAATCCTCGGCCATCAGCATCCTTGTTCAAAACGCAACGGTGCCGCCCAGGGATCGACGTCTATTGCCTTGTGTCCTACCCCCGGCGCGATACACAGGATACCGGCTCGATGCCAAACACGAAACCACAGTCAGGGTCCACCCCCAAGGGAATAGACCAAGTGTGCCGCCGTTTTGACACCGCCAGCGCCCTGAGTCGGTTTATCGGCGACCCGCTCCACAACCTACAAGCCTCTAGAACAGCTTATACCGATACCATGGGCGGAACTCCGGAAAAACCGTCCGAGAAACCGCACCCTACAGAACGACAAGCGTGATGAATGCTCACGATTTGCCTGGGTTTAAGAAAACGCTGTTGCGGATCAAATCGCGGAGAAAATGCGGTGCCTCATTACCGGACTCGCGGGCGATGAGGTTTCGCACGCGCCGCAGCACGCAAGCCGTGATCGCCATCATATCAGCCAACGCCGCGTACAAGCGCCCGTGATTCTTGATGAAGTAGTACCGGCGCGACTCGAACCAGTAACGGGGTATTCTTGCCCGTGGACCGTCACGTTTGGTGACCCCCGAACTGTGCCCCACGAGGTGAACCACGCGGCTCTGCGGCACATGCCAGCAAGACCACCCGGCCCGTGCGGCGCGTAGCGTGAAATCAGTTTCCTCGTAATACAAGAAATACCGATCGTCGAACACACCGACGTCTTCGATCACGGAACGACGAATCATCATGACCGCCCCGGAGACCCAACCGATCTGGTGCGGCTCATCTGCAAGCGGCACGCGGGCGATCCGCCGCTTGAGAAGCCGATCCACAATGCCTAATTTCAGGTTCGACGCAAACTCGTTGGCCAGGCTCGGGAAGCGGAAACAGCAGTGCTGTGGCGTGCCGTCGGGGTCTTCGCTCCGACCGCCCGCGATCCCCACGTCAGGATGGTCGTCCATGAAACCAAGCAGCGCCTTCACCGCACCTGGACGCACGACCGTATCGGGGTTGAGCAGGAACACATACGCCACCGCATCATCGCCCAGCCGCGCGAGTCCGTGCTTCAACGCGAGGTTGTTACCCGCAGCGAACCCGGCGTTCTCGCTTGACGGCACGAACTCAACCCAGTCGGCCCATCCCCGACTCGCGATTGCGCCCTCGATCAGCTCAACCGACCCATCCTGCGAATCACCATCCACCACAACCACCAAGCTACCCGGCGAGGACCGCAGGTCATCCTCCAAAGAGGCGAGGCAGTCCACCGTCAACGCACCGGCCCGGTAGTTAACGATCAGCACGAGCAACCGCCCCGAGCCATCCGACTGTGTTGGATCCGCCTTCGGTGTCATGTTCAAACGCTGGCTTGGTGGAAAAACGAATCGAGCCCCCCATCTCGGGCGTTGTATCGGACGCATTGTCGCCCATCTTTTCACGCCGAGCAAATACAAAGCGGCCGCCCACGCCCACAGGCGGAAACCGGGCAAACCGGGGCACCTGGGGAAACGTACAATCGAACGAAGCTGGCACCGCAATGTCGTTATCGGCCGGCCTAAGGCTCAAGCCGAGGCGGGCTCGCCGGGTTGCGTCGCCGGCCGGTGGCACCCCGGAGCTTCTTGACCACAATACTGCGGCCGATGGTTCGATAAGAATCTCGATCCCTAGTCGATCGATCCGCGCCCGACTATGCAGACCAGGGCTCGAACGTTTTTTTCGTACCACCGGTATTGTGCCGAAAATCAGCCTGTTTTTTGACGATGACCGTGACATGGACGCTACGCTACAGACATTCGAAGAGTTTATGAGTTCGGCCAGCACGGCGATCCCCGCTTGGGCTTTCCTGGTGAACCTGGGGCTGGCGGCGATGTTTTGCTATATCCTGAATGTGCTCTACATTCGGTACGGCAAGTCGCTATCGAATCGGGGCACGCTGGCGCAGAACTTCGTGATGGTGGGCGTGACGATCATGCTTATCATTACGATCGTGAAGTCTTCGCTCGCGTTGTCGCTGGGTTTGGTGGGTGCGCTTTCGATCGTTCGTTTTCGTACGGCCATCAAAGAACCGGAAGAGCTCACCTACCTGTTCCTGACCATCGCCATCGGCCTGGGCTTCGGCGCGGGTCAGCGTCTCATCACGATGCTCGGCGCGGGTGCGATCTTCGGGATCATCGTGCTCAAGGGCGTGGTCGGCTCCCGTACCGAGCAGAGCAACCTCTACCTGATCGTGGGCGACCGCGGCGAATCACGAATCACCCTGGATGAGATCACATCCACGCTGAGCCAAAGCTGCACCGCCCTCAACCTGATGCGGTTTGATGAATCAAAGGACTCTCTGGAAGCGGCCTACCTCGTCAGTTTTGACGACTACAAACAGTTGGAGGCCGCCGGCAGCGCCCTGCGCAGCCGCGCGGACAGCATCACGGTGAGCTTCGTGAACAATGACGGACTCAGCTAATGGAGATCGTCAAGCGAAAGCATGGCCTTGCGAGGGCCGGTCGTTCCAAGCGCGCGCGATTAGCCCTATTCGTGCTCATCGGGCTCGGCTATAGCGGTCTGCTCATCGCGACCGGCGCGGCGATGCAACAAAACGCCTTCTTCTCCGAATCCGTCATGCCGTTTCTGCGGGCGTCGCGTGATTGGCCGCTGAAATGGACGGAAAGCTTTTCGGCGGAGCCCGAGCACCTCACGATCGACATGACGTGGGAGTCCTACCAGAAGCTCGCTTACCACCGCGAGCGGGCTTTGAAAGTCGGCTCGCTCTTTGTCAACAGCGATGACTACGTCCCCGCCACGCTGGCCACCGACGACGGCGAAAGCGTGAACGTCAAGATGCGTCTCAAGGGCGACGGCGTGGACCACCTCCGGGGTGACAAATGGTCGTTTCGCGTGCGTACGCGCGGCGACAAAACCATCCTCGGGCTCAAACAGTTTTCCCTGCACCACCCCCGTGTCCGCAACTGGCTCTTCGAGTGGCTGGCGCATCGAGCGATGGCGCGCGAAGGGATCATCTCGCTTCGGTATGATTTCGTGGACGTCACCCTCAACGGCAAGTCGCTTGGCGTGTACGCGCGCGAGGAGCATTTCGAGAAACGTCTGATCGAACACAACACCCGGCGCGAGGGTCCGGTGGTTCGGTTCAGTGAAGATTTGATGTGGCAAGAGATCGTCACGCAACACCGCCCCTTCGACGGAAGCGAGGCCAACGGCGCGGGCAGCTACCTCGTCAGCAACGTGGACGGGTTTCAGACGGGGAAGATGCTGGCCGACGAAAACGCCAAGGCGCAATACCTCCGCGCCGTTCACTTGTTGGAGCTCTTTCGCCGAGGCGAGCTAACCACGAGCGAGGTGTTCGATGTTCCCGTTTTGGCGAGATACTTCGCACTGGTTGATCTGTTCGGCGCAGAACACGGCGCACGGTGGAACAACATCCGACTCTACTACAACCCTGTTTCCGGTGTGCTTGAGCCGATCGCGTTTGACATGCTGGCCGGCAGACCCACGCGTTCGATCAGCCTTGCGGGCGGCGGAAAGACGATCAGTCGCGGGCGGCTGGTCAGCCGTTCGGACCCTTTCGGTGCGCGCATTTTTGAAGACACCGAGTTTTGCCGGGCCTATCTTCGTGAGCTCGCGCGGGTGTCCGACGATGGCTATCTGGAAAAACTGCTCACCGAAACAGAGACGGACCGTACGAACGCGCTGGCGACGCTATACGCCGATTTCCCCTACTACGAGTTCTCCACGGACATGCTCTTTCGCAACCGGCGCTACATCCAATCGGTTCTCGATGTGGGGACCGGAGTGTCGGCCTATGCCGGCGACATCAGCGACGGACGGCTACCGCTACAAGTCGGCAACTTGCAACCCCTACCGCTGGAAGTGCTTGGCATTGTGGTGGGCGAGTCCACGAACGTAGACCTACCGCAGCCGCTGGCAGTGCCCGCTAGAAAGCGCGGCACGCCGCTACAGTTCACCAACCTCACCATCGAGCTACCGGATGATTGCGAAACTGGCGCAGCGCAGAACAACTCGGTGGCCGTCCGGTACCGTATGCTCGGTGCCGATCGCGCGCTCACAACGCAGGCCGCACCCTACGCTTTGACGCTGGAGGCGCAGCTCGCACAGGTACGAGCGCTGCGCACCTCCACGGTTTCGCAGTTTGAGTTCATCAAGATCGACGACACCTCGAAAACGATCCGCATCATGCCGGGGCAGTGGGCGTTGCGATCCGATTTGATCATCCCACCCGGTTATGAGGTTTCCTGCGGACCCGGCACGCAGTTGGACCTTCTCGAATCCTCGATGATCCTCAGCCGCGCTCCGCTGCGGCTCCTCGGCACGAGCGAGCAGGCGATCGTGATTCGATCCACCGACAAGACCGGCCAGGGGCTTGCGGTGCTCGATGCGGGTGGAGAATCACGCCTGGAACACGTTGTGTTCGAAGGGCTGTCCAACCCGAGCCGCACGGGCTGGTCGCTCACCGGCGCGGTGACGTTTTACGAATCTCCCGTAGCGTTCGACCATGTTCAGTTCTTGCACGCAAGTTGTGAGGACGGGCTCAATCTGGTGCGTAGCGCGTTTTCGCTCGATGACTGCACCTTCTCCCATACCTTCAGTGATGCGTTCGATTCCGATTTCTCAAACGGCACCATCCAGCGTACGTCGTTTGTCGCTTCGGGTAATGATTCGGTTGATGTGTCCGGCAGCGTGGTCACGCTCACCGAGGTCATCGTGAGCGACTGCGGCGACAAGGCCGTTAGCGCGGGCGAGGCCAGCCAAGTGACGATCCAGAAACTTCAGGTCCAAGGCTCGAACATCGGCGTGGCCAGCAAGGACGCCTCGGACGTATTGATCAACGGGGCGTCGATCGAAAACTGCCAGATCGGGCTTACCGTGTTCCAGAAAAAACCGGAGTTCGGACCGGGGAAACTTCGCGCGTTCGGTGTGACCATGCAAGGCGTGAATCAGAAATACCTCATCGAAGAAGGCAGCACGCTCATGCTCGAAGGTGCCGAGCAGCAGCCCAACACGAAGAACGTGCGGGGGATTCTCTATGAGTAACGCGGCCATCGCGAAGCCCATCAGCACCAGCACACACAGGTACGAACGAAAGTTCGAGGGCACCGTGTCGGCCGCGTCGCAGGTGGAGCTTATCGTGCGGATGCACCCGGCTCACTTTCGTGAGGCGTACCCACCGCGCGAGATCAACAACATCTACTTCGACACGCCGAACCTGGCGTCGTTTACCGATCACGTCATGGGTGCCGCGCGACGCAGCAAGCTCCGCCTACGATGGTATGGTCAGGAGCTTGGACACATCGAGAAACCCGTCCTCGAAGTGAAGCTCAAAGACGGGCACGTCGGCACGAAACAGCAGTACCGATTGCCCCCGGCCGACTTTTCCGGCGTGCTGGACCTGCCCCGGCTCCATCAAGACGCGAAAGAAAGCGGCGCGGCACCGACGGTGGTGGAGCGCCTCGCCGCGTCTTCACCGACACTGCTCAACCGCTACCGCCGCAAGTACTACGTCTCGGCCGACGGACGGTTTCGCGTCACGATCGACACAGGCCTTTCCTTCCGCGTGATCAACGGCCGGTACCACGGGTTTCGGAATCGCTACACCGACCCCCGGCTCATCATCGTGGAGCTGAAGTACGCGGCCAAGCACGACGAAGGCGCACGCGACATCGGCGGCGGCTTGCCGTTCCGCGTATCGAAACTTTCCAAATACATCCACGGGTTGGTGTGCCTGGGGCGGTTCGAGCCGTAGCGATGACGGTAGGCCATAGCATGGCCTATGACTCATCGTATCTCTGGAGGAGAAAAGGGGACATTCTACTTGACCGGCTCCGACGGTGCGCGTCCTACCTTCCCTCTTATGCTTTCCTCGTCCGGGTCGTACGTCGCGCCCCACTCGTCCTCGGCCGCGGTCAGCTTACCGTACGGCTCGTAGCGGTACTGCACGACCTGATGGTAGAACGGCCACACGATCGACACGACGTTGTAGTTCGCGTCCTGAACGACGCCG
>JAJRSR010000215.1 GCA_024278695.1 Planctomycetota bacterium
ATTCGTAACATTGGCTTGCGATTCTGTGCAGTCGTCGATATTCCCACGCATGGCGTCCTGGATTGCCTGGATGAACCGGTCCAATATGGCTGTTGTCCCCTCGGCGACGGCCTCGACCCGTCCATCCGGGAGGTTTCTGACGAAGCCGACGACGCCGTGGCTCTGGGCCACAAATTGGGTGGTATAGCGAAACCCCACCCCTTGGACGCGGCCTGTGAAGAAAAGGTGCCTTCGTTCAATCCGTGCGGTGGTGTAGTTTGGTTCAGGCATGGCGGGGGCGGAAAGCTGGGGCTACGGCTTGGAGCGGTGTTTGGCGAACCGGACCTCGCGGCCCTGGTCTCGGTACTCTACTTCATCCATGTAGGCCCGCAGCAGCATGATGCCTCGGCCGCTGGGGACGGAGAGCCGGTCGGGCGTTGTTGGGTCGGGTACCTCGGCCGGGGTGAACCCGGCACCCTCATCTCGGACAATGACCACGAGCGTGTCCGGCGTGACGGCATAACGGACCGTCACATTCTTTTGCGGGTCACAGCAGTTGCCGTGTTTGACGGCGTTGGTGAACGCTTCTTCCAAGGCGAGCTTGATCGCGAAGACTTCCTGTTCGGTGAACCCGCAATTGACAGCCCGGCGGAGAATGTCCTCCTGTGGTGCTGGAACCTCCTTCAAACAACTGGAGAACCTGCACACGCAGTAGGTGGCCTCATTGAGCGGATCGACGTCGGTCATGGTTCTTAACGTAACGACATTCGACGACCACTGTGGCGTGCATGCTAAGGTTGTGACAGGCACGGTCGCAGCGCGTCGCGGGTTAATTCGTTGGTTTATCAGTCGCCAATATACCAATACCTGTGGCTAGAAACTTCCCATGGCTTCTTCGACGGTGTCGCGTATATCAAACAGCTTGTCCAGCCGTGTGATCTTGAAGACCTCGAAAATCTGAGGAGAAATCTTCGCGAGCCGAAGCTGCCCGTTGGCCTCGTTCGCACGCTTGTTCAACGTAATGAGCATGCCCAGCGCGGCACTGGAAAGATGGTCCACATTCTCAAAATCGAGAAGCATCTTGATGCCGTCAGCACCTTCGATTAAGGCTACTAGCTCGGTCAGAATCTCGTTGATTACCAATTCGTCGAGGATTTTCCGATCGGAAAACTCGACGCGTTTTACGTCGTTCACGTCAATCACTGTGACGTGGCTGGATGCTTCGGCCATGGTTTGCCACTCCGTATGCGAACCCACAGATTCGCGGCTGATGAGACGTATGATGTCACGATAAGTAAGTCTATGTGGCCGGCGCTTGGCATGTCAACAAGCCCCGCTCCGTGCGATGGATGTGGGGTATGTTCCGAAAGCGTCCGATTTGGTACGAAAACCGTCGCCGCCGCCAGACTCATGGTATAATAACAGGACGCCCCGCTTGTCTGGGGTATCAGACGAGAACATTCGCCCCAGGGCGTATAGGACCATAATAACCGTCGTGACCAGACCCATCGTATTGATAACCCTTGCTGTGCTCACTGTGCTGAGCTGTGCCGATGACGCGCTGGCGTGGGGGCCTGCGATGCATGTTGGCCTAGCGGATAGCGTCTGGTCTCAGCTTGGGCTGTTGCCGGCGGGGGTAGCCGCTGTGCTGGCCCGGCACCGCATCCCGTTTTTGTACGGCAGCATTGCGGCCGATGTCGTGGTCGCAAAACGGCTCAGTCGCGTCAAACAATTTTGCCATCACTGGTCCACGGCTTTTCGCGTGCTGGACTCAGCCGACGATGAACGTTCGAAGGCGTTTGCCTATGGTTATCTGTCGCACTTGGCCGCTGATACCGTAGCCCATAGCAAGTTCGTACCCCGGCAGATCGTTGTCACGGACGGTCCGGTGAACGCAGGGCATCTCTACTGGGAGCTGCGTGCCGACGCCGCCTGTCCCGCTGCGGCTCATTCGTTGGTTAAGCAGGTGCTGTACGCGGAGCACGCCGATCATCACGCGCTGCTGTCGCGGCACCTGACCGGCACGTTTCTGCCGTATGATCTCAACCGCAAGCTGTTTCATCGCATGAATGTTCTTGCCGTGAACCCGACGGTTCGCAGGGGGATCAGCGCGTGGGGGCGTCGCTCGCGTTGGCCACTGTCGTCGGAATTGCTAGGCGGTTACCAGACGGAGTGCGTCGATCGAATCCTTGCTGTGCTGACGGACGGGCATCGTTCTGCGTTAACCAAGGAAGATCCCAACGGCACATCAGCCCTGATGCGGCTGAGCGTTCGACGTAAGGAAACGCGCCGGTTGAAGCGGCGCGGCGGTGGGTGCCTGTTGCACAAGACCGAGGCCGTGAGCGGTCTGGCCCCGGCAGCGTGGAAGGTCGATCACGCGACGCCCTCTGATGTCGGTTCATTGCACGTCTAGCGCCGTCCGTCTATCTTCATTCCGTGGTCCCGGCGCGTCGCGCCACACTCTTTGACGAACGGCGAACCCATGAACGTCGCCCTGATTGGAAGCGTCAGCTCGAGCCTCGCCTGCCTTGAGGCGCTTGTCGAGTCTGGTGTAGAGGTTACCGGTGTGCTCGGTGTCGATGAATCACGTGCGTCCGCCATCAGTGACTATGCCTCACTTCGCAAGACGGCCGGTGACGCTGGTTTGGCGTTCCAGTCTTTTGAAAGCGTGACGGAACCGGACGTCGCGACGTTTCTTCGGGCGCATCCGCACGATCTAATCTGGGTGATCGGGCTGTCTCAGATGATGCCGCAGTCGCTTATCGATATGGCACGGTCGGGTGGGGTTGGCTTCCATCCGACCATGCTACCTGAGGGTCGGGGCCGGGCTCCCGTGGCGTGGACGATTTTGCGCGGCGCGCGAGCGGCGTGCAGCCTGTTTTTCTTGACGGATGAGCCGGATGCCGGGGATATCATCGCCCAGCAAGAGGTGGTGGTTCGACCGGATGACTACTCCGAAGACCTGATCGCTCGGACGAACGTGACCTTGAAAAAACTGGTGTGCGGTCTGGCTCCGGGGATCATTGCCGGGGAAGTTCCTCGAACGCCCCAGGATCACGCGAGTGCGACCTATTACGAGAAGCGGACGCCGGAGGATGGGCTTATCCACTGGTCGGAATCTACCGATCAGATTCACAGGCTTGTGCGGGCGGCCGGTCGCCCTTATCCGGGTGCGTTTTCGTGGTTGAACCGCGACAAGGTCACGATTTGGCGGGCGTAGCCGGCGCTCAGCGAAACGCTGCCTGAGTCAGACGAATCCAAGCCGGGTATGGTGATTGATGTTGATTCGTCGCGCGGGCTGTTGGTCAAGACGGGTGACGGTGCGGTGTGGGCTACGGCGTTGGCATCGGGGGTCGAGCCGTTTGATGTATCTGCCGTCGCATGCGGTGCGGTGTTTCGCGCGAAGGCGCTTTCGTGATTTGTGGCGGTGAAGCGGCCGCATCTACGACCAAGAGAAACCAAGGAAATTGAACATGAGTTGCGTTTTGGTCGTAGCACCGCATCCGGATGACGAAGTCCTCGGTGTTGGCGGGACGGTCTTGAAACACTTGGCCGATGGTGACGCGGTGCACGTTGTCGTTTGCACGCGCGGCGAGGCTTCTCGCTTCGGCAAAGCGCAGGTGGAGACCGTCCAGCGCGAAGCGCGGAACGCGCATGAGTTTCTCGGCGTGACCGGCTCACATTTTTTGAACCTGCCCGCGGCGAGGCTGGACACCATCCCCGGTGCGGAGATCAACGCGGCGCTGGCCGAAACCTTTGCGAAGGTGGCACCGGACACGGTGTATGTGCCTCATTCGGGCGACGTTCATCGAGACCATCAGCTTGTGTTCCAAGCAGCCCTGGTTTGTGCCCGACCCACTTCTTCAACCTACCCTGCGCGTGTGCTTGCCTATGAAACCGTCTCTGAAACCAACTGGCACGCGCCGCCCACGACACCGCCGTTCGTGCCGAATGTTTATATCGACATCTCCGCGCACCTGGAACGTAAGCTTGAAGCGTGTTCGATATACACCTCGCAGATTCAGCCCGCGCCGCATGAAAGGTCACTGGAGGCGCTTCGCGCACTCGCCACGGTTCGCGGTCATACGGTTCATGTCCAAGCGGCAGAGGCCTTTATGCTCGTGCGGGAAGTCATTTGAGAAGGGCTGCCGCTACCGAGTCATAGTCGTGCCGCTGTGACGAGCGATTGACAACTTCTGATCGGTTTTGTTGCGAGAGCGCCTCTGAGCCACTATCATGGCCGAATCCCGAGTGGGGATCGTGGTTTTCATGGCGTCAGGAGGTCTGATCGTGTCCAATGGCGAAGTAGCGGCCAATCATCTTTTCACGTAGGAATCTGTGTCGATGGGTCACCCGGACAAGGTGGCCGACCAGGTATCCGATGCGCTTCTCGATAGTCTTCTCGAACATGATCCCGAGGCGCGTGCCGCCATCGAGACGCTGGTGACGACCGGTTTGGTCGTCATCGCGGGTGAGGTCACGGTACACAATCAAGCGGCTCGTGACGCGCTCGGCGATGCCGAGGAGACGATCCGCAACACGATCAAGAAAATCGGCTACGACGATGTGACCGGCGGTTTTGACTACCGAAGCTGTGCGGTCATGCGTTCGTTGCATGCGCAGTCAGAAGACATCAGCCAGGGCGTGACGGCCGGCGAAGGGCTTCATTCGGAGCAAGGTGCCGGTGACCAGGGGTTGATGTTTGGCTTCGCTTGTAAGGAAACGAAGTCGCTCATGCCGCTTCCGATCCAACTGTCGCACCGCTTGGTGGAGAAGTTGGCCGACCTACGCTTTGCCGGGAGCCATTCGTGGCTGCGCCCCGACTCGAAGTCGCAGGTGACGGTACGTTATGAAAACGGTGCGCCCGTCGCGCTCGATACGATCGTCATCTCGACGCAGCACACGGAAGACGCTCTTGATCCGGATACGGATCATATGAGTGCCGACGCGATGGAGGTGATCTCGCGAGAGGTGATTCGTCCGGTCGTTGAGGCGGAGTGTCCCGCGCTCTGGTCCGATGGGATTAAGCTGCACATCAACCCGACGGGTCGGTTTATCGTGGGCGGTCCGCATGGCGATTCCGGGCTCACCGGGCGAAAGATTATTGTCGATACCTACGGTGGCCGCGGTCGTCACGGCGGTGGGGCGTTCTCCGGCAAAGACCCGTCCAAGGTGGATCGGTCGGCCGCGTACATGGCACGGCATATCGCGAAGAACATCGTCGCCGCAGACCTAGCGTCGGAATGTGAGGTGCAGCTCGCCTATGCGATTGGCGTGGCTGACCCTGTTAGTGTTTATGTGAACACGTTCGGTACGAGTGACATCCCGCAGGCTCAGTTCGAGCGCATGATCCGCGAGGTCTTCCCGCTCAAGCCGGCTTCGATAATCGATTACCTCGAGCTACGCCGTCCGATCTACTTCGAGACGGCCCGCCACGGCCACTTCGGTCGCGACGGCGACGGGTTTACGTGGGAAACCACGCTCCGGGTCGATGAGCTGCGCAACTTGGCCGGGCAGGCAAGCCAGACGGCGTAGGCCCGTGCCGGGTAGCCCGAAAGCGGTTCGCGCTTTGAAAGTGTTCGCGCGACGGTTGATACGGTGCTTGTCACAATGGAGCCGCATGTATGACCCCACTTTCCGGAAAAAACGCCGTCGTTTGCGGCGCGTCGAAGGGCATCGGGCGTGCGTCGGCCGTCGAACTGGCTCGCCTTGGTGCCAATGTTACGGTTCTTGCTCGCGGTGAGGGGTCGCTGGCTGAAGTGGTCGCGTCGCTTGATTCGGGTGCCGGTCAGAAGCACGGCCTGCTCGTGGCTGACTATTCCGATCGCCCCGCGCTGAGCAAGACGATCATGGCGCATGTGGAATCAGCCGGCACCGTCCATATTCTCGTGAACAACACCGGCGGTCCGCCGGCAGGTGCCATCGCGGATGCCGATGGAGACGCGTTGCTCCAGGCGTTTTCCAACCACCTGCTCTGCAATCATTTGATGACTCGGGCCGTCGTGTCCGGCATGAAGACGACCGGCTTCGGAAGGATTATCAACATTATTTCGACGTCGGTGATCGCGCCGATCCAAGGGCTCGGTGTGTCCAACACCATACGGGCGGCCGTCGCCAATTGGGCGCGTACCCTCGCGGGTGAACTCGCGCCGTTTGGCATTACCGTCAACAACGTGCTTCCTGGGTTTACAGATACGCAGCGGCTGAAATCAATCTTGAACCGCAAGGCTGAGAACGCCGGGGTGGATGTAGCCGAGATCGAGCGGCGGGTGCTTAGCTCGATCCCGGTGGGTCGCCTTGGCAAGCCGGAAGAACTGGGAGCGGTCGTTGGTTTTCTGGCGTCGCCGGGCGCTTCGTATGTGACGGGCGTGAACCTTCCGGTAGACGGTGGAAGGACGGCTGTGCAGTAGCGGTGGCGCGGGTCGATTGCAGCTATTGTGTTGCTGTATGGTTCGGATGACCCATGGCTTTTGCCGTGGGGGACGCGAATCGGACGCCATAAGTGGCATCGTCATATCACGGGACGGAAAGGACCTATCCCCTTGGAAACAACACTTCAAAACTACATCAACGGTGAGCTGGTCGCGCCGGTGTCCGAAGCCTATCTCGATAATGTCGAGCCGGCCACCGGTGCCGTGTATTCGCACGTGCCTGATAGTGATGAGCGCGACGTGGAGCGTGCCGTCGCGGCGGCAGAGTCGGCGTTTCCGGCATGGTCCAAGACGCCGGCCGCCGAGCGATCGCGCGTGCTTGGGAAACTTGCGGATCTTATCGAGCGTGATCTCGACGCGCTCGCTCGGGCCGAGTCGGTGGATAACGGCAAGCCGCTAAGCCTTGCGCGATCTCTGGATATTCCGCGTTCGGCCGCCAACCTGCGGTTCTTCGCGGCCGCAGCTTTGCACCAGCGCAGCGAGTCGTACCCGATGGAAGACGTCGCGATCAACTACACACTGCGTCAGCCGCGCGGGGTGGCCGGGATCATCTCTCCGTGGAACCTGCCGCTCTATTTGCTCACCTGGAAAGTCGCGCCGGCGCTGTGCGTGGGCTGCACTGTGGTGGCAAAGCCGTCGGAAGTCACGCCGATGACGGCGCACCTGTTTTCCAAACTCTGTATTGAGGCTGGTCTGCCGCCGGGTGTGCTGAACATCATTCACGGCTTGGGCAGCAAGGCCGGTGCTGCTATCGTCAAACATCCAGCCGTTCCGGCGGTATCGTTTACCGGTGGTACCGTCACCGGGCGCGAGATCGCCAAGACCGCGGCTCCGATGTTCAAGAGGGTCGGGCTGGAGATGGGCGGTAAAAACCCAAACCTCATCTTTGCCGATGCCGATCTGGATGACGCGGTTCAAGGCAGCTTGCGGTCGTCGTTCGCCAACCAGGGGCAGGTCTGTCTCTGCGGCTCGCGTACCTTCGTGGAGCGTAGCGCATTTGACGGTTTCGTGTCGCGGTTTGTGGAAGCTGCGAAGAAGCTACGGGTTGGTGATCCTCTGGAGGAGCGCACGCAACAGGGGGCGCTCGTGTCGAAGCCGCAGTATGACAAGGTGATGGCGTACTTGGAGCTTGCGAAGGCGGAGGGGGGAACCATGCTTTGCGGCGGTAAGCGTCCGGCCGGTCTGAGCGATCGTTGCAAAAACGGCTATTTTATCGAGCCCACGGTCATCACAGGGCTTCCGGATGATTGCCGCGTCAACCGTGAGGAGATTTTTGGTCCCGTGGTGACCGTGGCACCGTTTGACGATGAGGCGGAGGCTGTGGCGCGGGCCAATGCCACCGACTACGGGCTGTCGGCCAGTGTTTGGACGCGGGACGTGGGTCGTGCGCACCGCGTCGCCGCCAAGATTCAATCGGGCACGGTCTGGGTCAACACCTGGATGGTGCGCGATCTTCGCGTGCCATTTGGTGGCATGAAGCAGAGCGGCGTCGGGCGCGAGGGCGGGGAGGAAGTGCTGCGGTTTTATACCGAGCCGAAAAACGTGTGTATCAAGATTCCGAAATGACCGGGACGCCGAGATAACCAACATGACCAGCGACTTCATCAGCCAGCGAGCCCCGGAACCCGTCGGCGCTTTTCCGCACGCCAGGCGCGTGGGCGACTTGCGTTTTTTGTCGGGTATCGGCCCGCGCAAACGCGGCACGAAAGACATCCCCGGTGTCACGCTGGCCGCAGACGGCACCGTTGCCAGCCATGACATTACCGCTCAGACGTTGGCCGTCTTTGAGAATGTGCGTACCGTGCTGGAAGACGCCGGCGCGAGCTGGGACAATATCGTTGATGTCAGCGTCTACCTGACGGATATGACGCATGATTTTCCGGCGTTCAACAAGCTCTACGCGGAACACTTCGCCGGTACCGGAAAGCCCAACCCGACGCGCACCACGGTCGAGGTCAACTGCCTGCCCACGCCGATCGCGGTAGAGCTGAAGGTCATTGCCACGATCGCTTGACCCGTGCGTGCCCACCCGTAAGCGACTGCCGCGCGCCTACAGCCGGTGCCGGATCGCCCAGAGGTCTGGGAAAATCGGAAGAAACAGGGACTGTTTGAGAAAATCCACCCCGAGCGAGCCGCCGGTGCCGTGTTTCTGGCCGATGGTGCGCTCGACGACTTTCACATGCCGGTAGCGCCACTCCTGCATCCCCTCGTCAAAGTCCGTCATGAGCTCAAACAGGATCGCGACGTTGGGTTTCGATCGGTAGAGTTCCAAGACTGCGTCCTGCACGGCCTCTGAACCTTTTGTGGGCGTGCGCAGTCGCTTGTGCTGCTCGATGACTTCACCGGGAATAGCGCCGCACTGGGTCTTAAGAAACTCGCAGAAATAGTAAAGCAGGCTCGGTTCATTGAATCGTCGTTCGAGCAGGTCGCGGGCGGGTGTGCCTTTCTCGTGAAATTCGAGCATCTCGGCCCGTTTGAATCCGAGAACGAACTCCATTTCGCGAAACTGCACGGATTGAAAACCGGAGGCGGTGTCGAGCCGGTCGCGGAAGCTCGTGAACGACATGGGTGTCATGGTTTCCAGAATATCTAGCTGACCCACGAGCGTCTTGACGATGGTGCGGAGCCGCTTGAACGTATGGATCGCCCCGTACAGGTCACCCCCGGGGAAATCGCGTTTGATCTTTTCCACCTCATGCAGCATCTGCTTGAACCACAGCTCGTACACCTGATGGATGATGATGAAGAGCATCTCGTCATGTTCGGGCGGGTCGGACTGAGCTTGTTGAAGGCTGAGCAGCTTGTCCGTCTGTAAGTAGCTTCCGTAGGTTAGCGTCATGGTTTCCGCATCCCGTTTCTTTTCTATAGAACTTTTCGCATTCGCTCAATCGCCCGATGCGCTTTCGGCATCCAGAGTGCTCCAGAACCGTCGGCTGCCAGAACCGTCGGCTGTTAGCCTGCGCGGCGCGACAGATGCCGATACCGCTTACGAAACGGCACAAGCCCGACGAACCATCATCGCATCACCCATTGCCACACCGTAGCCGCACCAATAACCACGGCACTGATCGCGCAAGCGATAACGACCCGATCCTGCGTTTTCGCGCGGCTAATGGCCCGGGTGTAGGGCATCCGCGTGAACGTGGCCATCGAATAGAGCGGGATGTACCACTTCGGAAAGATCCGGTGCAAGACCCGTTCCAACTTTTTGCGCCAGAGAAACCGGCGCGTGCCCGTATTGTCGCGCATCTCGATGAAGTTGTGCAGCGCGAGGTCTGCCAGTGCATCGACGTTGTCTTTACGAATCCGATGCGTCTCTTCAAAAATGCGACCCCAGTCGTCGCCGAACCGGTCCATGCACTCACCCATCACGAGCACGTCCTCGAACCCGGCGTTGATGCCTTGGCCATAGAACGGCACGATGGCGTGAGCCGCGTCGCCCAGCAGCAGGACCTTGTCTTCGTGGTACCACGGGCTGGACCGCACCGTCACCAAGGCACCAACCGGGTTTTCGAAGTAATCCTTCGGTAGCGTCGGCATGAGCGGCACGGCGTCGGGGAAGTTCTTGGTGAAAAACCGCATCAGGTCGCCCTCGGTCTTGATTGCCTCGAAGCTGCTCTCGCCCTTGAACGGCCAAAAGAGCGTACAGGTAAACGAGCCGTCTGCATTGGGCAGGGCGATCATCATGTAGCTGTGCCGCGGCCAGATGTGCAGCGCGTTTTTCTCCATCGCGAAAGCGCCGTCGGCACCCGCAGGGATGACCAATTCTTTAAAGCCGTGTTCGAGCCAGTTCTGCGAATAATTAAACCCGACGCGCCGCTGCATCGCATGGCGCACGGCCGAGAACGCACCGTCCGCGCTGATGATGATGTCTGCGTGGACGGTGCGGGTCTCGCCGGTTTTCATGTGTTCTAAAAAGACGTCCCCACCGTCGATATCGACATCCGTACATTTTTCATTGAAATGCAGGCTCACACTGTCGTAGGTGTCTGCCGCTTCGAGCAGGGTGATGTTCAGTTGCCCGCGCGACACGGAATTGATGCACTGCGACGGATCGCGTCCGTACGGCTGAAGGCTGAGTGAGCCGTCCACCGCGTGCATCGTTCGGCCGTGCATCGGGACGGCGTGCGCCAGCACGGCGTCAGCCAGCCCCACGCGCCGCAGCCCCTCGATGCCGCGGTGCGATAGCGCCAGGTTGATGGACTTGCCGCCGGGGATGCCGCCCGCGCGCATGTCGCCGCGCAGCTCGTAGACATCCACCCGGTAGCCGGCCGATCCGAGGTAGCACGCCGCGAGTGAGCCGGACAAGCCGCCGCCGACGATGACAAAGTGGGGTTGTTTTTTCGACGCCATTATCCAACCGTTCTATGATCCGCGATCATGCCGCGCCAACACCTGGGCGAACCGCCACACGTCGTGGAAGCTATTGTAAAGTGGGACCGGGGCCACGCGGACGACGTTCGGCTCACGGAAATCGCAGACGATGTCGTTCGCCAATAGGTCGCGATGTAATGCCTTCGGTCGGTCATGCACCAGGATCGAAAGCTGGCAGCCACGAGCAGGTGTATCGCGCGGGGTAATCACTTCGAACCGCTCCGGCGATAGTTGGTCGATCAGGTATTGCATGTAGCCGGTCAGACGCACCGACTTCTCGCGCAGCGCGGGTAGCCCAACGCCCTGAAACATCTCCAGAGACGCCCGCACCGGTGCCAGCGCCAGGATCGGCGGGTTGCTTAGCTGCCACGCATCGACATCGGCCCGGGGCACAAACTCCGGTTGCAGGTGCATTCTGAATCGCGTGTCGGGATCGTTGCCCCACCACCCGCCGAAGCGCGGGAGCGAGGTGTCTTGGGCATGCGTCTCATGGATGAAGCAGCCGGCCACCGCTCCGGGGCCGCTGTTGAGGTATTTGTAATGGCACCATACGGCAAAATCCACGCCCCAGTCGTGCAGGCTCATGGGTATGTTGCCGGCCGCGTGGGCCAGGTCGAGCCCCATCACGCACCCGCAGGATTTTGCGGTTTCGGTGATGCGTGCCATGTCGATAACCTGCCCCGTGAAGAAATTAACGCCGGCCAGCAGCACCAGCGCGATAGCGTCACTTTCTTCGGTGATCGCGGCTTGGATGTCGTCCGTACGCACCACATGTTCGCCGTCTCGCGGGCGCACGATGATAAGCGCGTTGTTCGGATCAAGTCCGTGGTGGTGCAGGTGGGTTTTGACTGCGTAGGTGTCTGACGGAAACACCGGGTATTCCATCAGGATCTTGAATCGCGATTTCGTCGGTTGAAAGAACGTGACCATCATCAGGTCCAGGTTGACGGTGAGGCTGTTCATCGTGACAACCTCGCCCACGTTCGCCCCGACCAAAGACGCACCCGATTCTCGGAGTAGCTCGTGATAGGGGTACCACGGGTGCTTGCCGGAAAAATGCCCCGCCACGCCGAACCGCGCCCAGGCGTCCAGCGCTTCAACCACCGCATCGCGCGCGGGCTTCGGCTGCAATCCGAGTGAGTTACCCGAGAGGTAGACCGAAGGGCGACCGTCCTTAGCAGCGGGAATCTCGAACTGGTCTCGGTGACCGCGCAGCGGATCGCTCGCATCGCACGCCAATGCGAAAGATTCATCGACGCTCAGCGTCCGTGCTGTGTGGTTAGCCTCGGTCATAGTGAATCTTGACAATGTGAACGGCACGCCTGTGGCTTCGACCCGAACGCCATCGCACTGCGGTTTCTAGCGCCGTTTCCAACAAGTTTGAATCCCTTTCCTTAGCGGTCAGGCTAAGACGGCCGGTACTTTTTCTTTCCACCTCACTAGGGGGGTGAAGGGGTTCTTTGAACAAGAAAGGAACCGCCTCCAGCCCTTCCTTAACCACAGAGGGACGCAAGAAGCCGAATGATCTTATTGGAAACAGCGCTATTCCAACAATCCGACGAACGTACCGCTACGGCGCTGCATCTTTCGGTGCCGGGTTTTTCATCGGCCTAGTCTCAAGCGTGCCGTCCGCCCGTTCGTGCAGCTTCTGGATCTTGTGCTCCGCGTCGGTCAGCATCTTGCGGCACTGCTTGATGAGCCCCATGCCTTCTTCGTATTTCGTGATCGATTCTTCGAGTCCGATCTGACCTTGCTCAATCTGGCTGGCCAGCGCTTCGAGATTCGTCAGCGCTTCTTCAAAAGATAGTTTAGGTTTAGCCATCGCTACTCGAACAGCTCCATCTGCTGGTGGTTGACCACTTGTGATTCAAACGCGCCGTCGGCCGTCTCCGTGACAATGCGCGTACCGTCGCGCAGTTTCGCTACCGACCGCACCACTGTACGCCCTTTCTTGAGCCGTGTCACCGAGAAGCCCCGCGCGAGCACGCCCTTGTGACTTACTGCGGCCAGCTTGGATTCGCCGGCGTTCAGTCGGGATTGCACCAGGGCCATTCGGTGCCGCACGGACGCATCGAGTGCCCGTGTGATGCGGTCCAGCCGTTCCGTCAGCGTTTCCACCGTGTGGCGCGGTGATCCGCGAGCGATTCTGTCGGACGCGTCGCCGAGTCTTCGCTCGTTACGCCGCATTTGTTCCGACATGGCCAGGCGAAGGCGGTGCTGGGCATCGTGAACCGCTGCCGAGGTTTGCAACAAGTACCGGTGCGGCGCGATCTGTTCGATAGCTGGCACCATGTTTTCAAGATGGTGCCGGTTGCGGGCGATCCGTTCTGCGAGCCGTCGGTACATTCGGTGCGATAGTTCATCCAACGTCTGTTCGTTTCGGTGCACTAACCTAAGTGGTTCACGAAACGCGGTCCGCGCCAAGAGGCTCTTCATACGGACAGTGAGCACGTCTGCGCGCGTGGTCACAGCGCGGTGAAGCCGCGCGCCAAGTGCGCCCAGCGTCGCGAGCAGGTCATCCAAGACCGGTACGGCCAGCTCCGCCGCCGCCGTCGGTGTGGCTGCCCGAACGTCGGCCACCAAGTCTGCTATGCTCACATCAACCTCGTGCCCCACCGCGCTGATGATTGGAATCTCGCTCGCAAAGATCGCCCGCGCTACGATTTCCTCATTGAATGCCCACAGGTCTTCCAGCGATCCGCCGCCGCGTCCGACGATCATCACATCTACCGCGTTCGCACCCGTACACTGTGCGTTGATTTTGGTGATGGCATGAGCGATCTCCCGGCTTGCCGTTTCTCCCTGGACCCGAACCGGATACACCAGGATTTGCACGCAAGGGTAGCGCCGGCGCAACGTGTCGATCATGTCGGCGATCGCAGCGCTCGTGGGGCTGGTCACAATCGCGAGTCTTTTGGGGAACACCGGGAGCGGTTTCTTGTGGTGCTCGTCAAACAAGCCCGCTTCCGCGAGTTTTTCTTGTAGCTGTCGAAACGCGAGTTCCAGCGCGCCCACGCCTCGGGGTTCCAGCCTGCGTACATACAACTGATACCGGCCTGCCCGCTCAAACACTTCCACGCGTCCGGTCACCACCACTTCGAGACCATCGGAAGGCTGAAACTTGAGCTTGGCCGCGTCGCTGCGCCAGGTGACGCACGATAGCTCGCTACGCTCATCCTTGAGCGTGAAGTAGAGGTGGCCGCTACTGTGCCGCTTGAAGTTGCTGATCTCGCCGACCACATGAAGCGTCGTTGGGATCGCATCTTCCAATGCCCGGCGCACCAACGTGGTGACTTGCGAGACGGTCACCATACGGTTCTTGTCGCGCGCGGCGGTCTCCTTGTGGATCTTAACGTGTTCCGGGTTGAAGGGTTTTCGCGACACGAGCGCGTGCATTGGACCGCAGGCGTCGGCTCATCGCAAGGGCCGAGGCTCAGGAAAAAAGCTAAGCGTCTCGCCGTTTCGATACGAGTGCATCACCGCTTCCGGGTGTTCGCTTTTCGGTACTCCCCAAGGGCGGGGATGGATCGCGCGTCTCTTACTGGTCGGGCTTGGTCGCCAACGCCTTCTCGATAGCCGCAACCAGCTCAGGCGCGTCCGGGCTCGTTCGCGGTCCGAATTTCGCAATGACTGTACCGTCTCGGCCCACGAGGTATTTCTGGAAGTTCCATGTCACCTCGCCTGCGATCGCCTTGTTGGGATGCCCGGTGAGAAACTTGTAGAGCGGTGCTTGATCGGCACCCTTGACGGACAGCTTCGCGAACATGTCGAACGATACATCAAACGTCTTTTTGCAGAACGCCTTGATCTCTGCATTCGTTCCCGGTTCTTGCCCCGCAAAATTATTAGCCGGGAACCCGAGCACACGCAGCCCTTGTTTGCCATACTTGCCTTGTAGTAACTCCAGACCGGAGTAGTTGGATTTGGTCAGTCCTCAGCGGCTGGCCACGTTGACAATCAGGCAGACCTGGTCGCGGTATTTCGCCAGGCTGACCGTTTCACCGTCGATGTCGCGCACTGTAAAGTCGTGCAAGGTGGGTTTGGCCTTGGTTTTGCCGGCACCGTCATCGGAGAACCCAACCGCCGCCAACAACGCCGTGCCCGCGAGTACGGAAATAGCGATATGCATCATGACGTATAGCTCCTTAGTTTTTCTGTTAAAATCCTTG
>JAJRSR010000216.1 GCA_024278695.1 Planctomycetota bacterium
AAGACTCTGACGCACGCGGTCGGACAACCGCGCGACGGCTCCCGGCAACAATCTCTTGGAACGCGCAGGCGGGACGGCCACCAACGTCCGCGCGCCGTAAGCCGACGCCACACGCACGATCTTTTCGATATCTGCGACCACTGTTTGAATATACGGATCGTATTCTTCCAACGTATTGATTGAATCCAACACGTGGGGCGTCGGCAGGTTCGCGGCCACGGCGGACCGCAACAGGCTCGGGTGGAAGTACTGCATGGTGTTCGTCCGAAACAGCGGCATCAGCACGGGCGTTAGTTGGCTGAGTTTCTCCGAGAGTTTTTCGTGCAGGTGCTCGCGTACGTTGAAATTAAACGGATACCCCGGTCGCGACTCGTAAGACGTCGGATAGTAGAGCGCTTCAGGACCGTGGAACACCACGATCAGGTCCGGCTCATACGCGATTACTTTTGTGAGCAACAGCACAGCGGACTGGGTAGACGTGAACGACATACCGCTAGCATTGACGACTCGGATTCGACCACCTCCTGCAATCGCAGCGCTGGCTAGCTGCTGCTCCATGAATCCTGCGATGGTCTTTTCGTTGGTCGATCCATTCACACCTACGCTGCTGCTCAAGAAAAAAATACGCGTCTCGTGTTCCGGTTTCACCTTGGGCAACGGTCCGTAACGAAACCCCTCGCTGTTGGTGATAATCCTACCGTCGTCGTAGCCAGGCTTCTGATAGAACTCGACGTACGGGGTCGGCACCCGGTAAGGCGAAGCCTGCTGTGACGCGTCGGTCTCGGCTGACACCGAAAGGACGAACTCGACGACCACCAAAATAGCAAACAGCCCGAGCGCAAAGACCATACCCCGTCGCCAGAGCACGGCGATCACCAAGATGCCCCAGTCGTTGCCGTGCCCCTGAGTGGCACCGCCCGGGCGGCTTTCTTTCGGCATGTCCCACGTCCGCTTCGGTGCATCAACGGCTTGGCTGCGTCGAGCACGCTCGGCCGTGACAGACCCACCGCCGGACGGTGAGGCGCTAGGACGAAGGGGATGGTGGATCGTAGCCATAGGTCAAAACCGGAAGTAGATAAATTGCCGCGCGGCATCAAGCTGTCCAAGCAGCAGCGTACAGGTAGCCACCGTCCAATACCCGCACCAACGCACGGGCGTGGGTAGCGCATGCCAGAGGGATCGGTCAACGCCCCGAACGACTGATTCCTCCCAGACGTCAAAGCCGATCACCACCGCGATCAGGGCCACGGAAGTCAGGAGGAAGTTGGGGCCTAACGTGCAGGATATGCCGTCAAGCGTGAGACCGGAAAACAAGTGACCAACGATGTAGGCGGCGTCACCCAGGGACGCCGCGCGAAAGAAAATCCACGCCGCGATGACGGATGGAATCGAAACGCTCGCGGCAATGAGGCGCGCAGTACGGCTGTCATCAACTGGTGAATCCGCAACAGCAGGAAGCCGGCGGATCAACCGCTCGACCAACACCATCGCACCATGTATGGCCCCCCACGCGATGAACGTCCGGCTGGCACCATGCCACAACCCACTGAGCAAGAACGTGACCATCAACGCCATCCCAGCGCGGACCGCACCACACTGAGACCCACCCAACGGAATGTAGACATAATCGCGAAACCACGTGGATAGCGAAATATGCCAGCGCCGCCAAAACTCCGTCGGGCACCACGCCAGGTACGGACGGCGAAAGTTGGTCATCAAGTCAAAGCCGAGTGTGCGCGCACAGCCGATCGCGATGTCCGTATAGCCGGAAAAATCGCAATAGATCTGGACCGCAAAAAAGACCGTGGCCAGGATGAGCTGCGCGCCGCCGTGCGCTTCCGGGCTGGCGTACACAATATCCACCAGGACAGCCAGCCGGTCAGCCACAACGATCTTCTTGAACATCCCCCAGAGCATCAGCCGCAGCCCCGAAACAAACTGGTCGGCATCGACAGAACGTTACGATCGGATCTGCGGCAGGAGCCGCTGCGGCCTTTCGATTGGTCCGGCCACCAATTGCGGGAAGAACGATACGTATAACCCAAAGCGAACCGGGTTCGCCTCCGGGTGGATCTTGCGACGGTACACCTCGATCGTGTAGCTCACGGTCTGAAACGTGTAGAACGAAATCCCCATGGGTAGCAGCAGGTCCTGGGCAGGCAGGTTGAACTCAGCCCCGAACAAACGCCCAAGCGATGTGATCTCTCCGACGAAGAAACTGAAATACTTGAACGTCACCAAGAGTGTCAGATTGAACGTGACGCTCAGCCCGAGAATCAGCCGACGCACGCCCACACGCTCAACCCGCCCGAGCGCAAGCCCGCAGAAAAAATCAACCAACGTCGAACCCAACAGCAACACGGCGAAGTCGATGCGCCACCACATATAGAAAATATAGCTGGCTACGAGCAGCAGGCACGAGCGCGCATGGGCACCGCGAAGCGCATGGTACAAACTCCATACGATCGGCAGAAAGATGAGAAAGGCAACCGAATTAAATTCCATGGACCCATCCCACCGCCGGCGACAGCCTCGGCGTGTGCTCTGATTCTTTGGAGTGCGTATACGCTTGGGAACCCACGGCCAACCTCTTTGGCGCAGCACAACGGTCCCGCATGGCGGATCCACCACCGCGCGGCAACGTGTGTGCCAAGACGCACAGATACCGCACGAATTATCGGATTCAGCCCAGCGGCACCTGAGTTATCGGCACCTCAAAAAAGGCCGCCTCAGCGGAATCAGCGGCCGAGTATTGGCCCAGATAGCCGTCCCCGACACGGTAGAAAGAGCCGCTGCTTCGAGAGGCGCACCAACGCCGCGGGACGGGGCACCGCCACACCTTCATGAGGTTCTTCAAACCGTGCGGCAGACTCGGCGTAGACACGTTATCGGGTCTTGGCCCACGGTTTGGAATCCATCAGCCGAAACCGCGGATCATATCGGACGCAGGTACACCGTACTGAATTACCCGTATAGCGGAATCCAGGATGGCCGAAATGATGTCGATGGAACTACGGGAGTCGGCGTACGAGAGTGCTATGGTCCCTGATTCCGCGCGCGACATGCCTTCCTGCAGCAAGCGTTTGGCAAAGGATGCAGACCGGAAAGACCGCGGCGCGTGGAGACAAGGAACGTCCATGAAAACGGCGAGCAAACGCCTCTCGGCCCCACGACGGCGGGCGCACCTTGCCACCCCTGTGGCGTTCGTGCTAGCGTCGCTGGAGTTTCGCATTGAACGGTAAGAAACATCGAGGTTTCGTCATCGCGCTGGCCACGGTTCTGGCGGCCATGTTCTTTGCGATAGACTTAAGTCTTCCCCTCGGCGTGGCCAGCAGCGTCTTATATGTCGTTTCGGTTTTGGTGTCCTTGTGGTCGCCCAAACGGCATGACATTATTCTGGCTGCCATGGCGTGCAGCGCCCTCACGATCTTGGGCTACCACAGTTCTCCCGACGGTGGCGAGTCCTGGAAGGTCATCTCCAACCGCTGCCTCGCGATCTTTGCCATTTGGAACGTGGGAATGCTTGGCTATTCCCTGCGTTACCGAAGCGACGAGGAAATCGACACGGCTATCGCCGCGTTGAAAGTCCAAAAACAAGCCCTCGACGCCCACGCTATTGTCAGCATCACTGATGTGTGGGGAAACATTACCTATGCCAACGACAAGTTCTGCGAAATCAGCGGCTATACGCGAGAAGAACTTCTCGGACAGAACCACCGCCTCGTCAGGTCCGACGAACATCCGCCCGAGTTATTTCGAGACATGTGGTTGACCATTTCCCAGGGAAAGGTCTGGCACGGCAAGATCAAAAACCTCGCCAAGGACGGTTCGCACTATTGGGTGGATGCCACCATCGTCCCGTTCAAGGACAAGAACGGTAACATCGAACAATACGTCGCCATGCGGACGGACGTCACACTCGCGAAGGAAACCGAAGAAAAAGCCAGCGCCATGAACGCCCAGTTGATGAAAATCAACGCTGACCTGGAAACGGCGCGAGTCAATGCGACACTGGCGACGAAGGCCAAGAGCGATTTTCTGGCCAACATGAGCCATGAAATCCGAACGCCGATGACGGCCATTCTCGGCTACTCTGAAAACCTGCTCGAAGACGGCTTGTCCGAATTGGAAACGACTGATGCCATCGAAACGATACGCAATAATGGTGAGTACCTGCTGACCATCATCAACGACATTCTCGACATGTCCAAGATCGAAGCGGACAAGATGGAAGTGGAACACGTCCCGTGCCATGTCCACTCAATCATCGCGGATGTGGTCTCACTCATGAAGGTGCGTGCCGACGAAAAGGAGATTGCGCTCAATACCGAAATCATCGGCTCGATTCCCGAAACGATTCATTCCGACCCGACACGGCTGAAGCAAATCCTCATCAACATCGTCGGGAACGCGATCAAGTTTACCGATGAAGGCGGTATACGGCTTATCACGCGGTTCGTGCCAGGCACCGAGGAAACGGAAAGCCCAACGAAACCGCGTCTACAGTTCGATATCATTGACACCGGAGTGGGTATGACCAAAGAGCAGGCGAGCAACCTGTTCCAGGCCTTTGCGCAGGCCGACAACACGATGACAAGAAAATTCGGCGGTACCGGTCTGGGTTTGACCATCAGCAAGAAGTTTGCCGAAATGCTCGGCGGTGATTTGTTCATCGTAGATTCACAGCCGGGACACGGCACTCAGTTCCGAGCGTGCATCGAGACGGGACCAATCGACGGCGTCAGGATGATCGAACAGTGGATGGACACACTGCCTACGGAGCCCATCCAACCCTCCGTCCAACTGAACAACAAACCGCTGGATTGTCGAATCCTGCTGGCCGAGGATGGACCAGACAACCAACGGCTGATTTCCTTTATTCTCAAAAAAGCGGGCGCGGAGGTAACGGTGGCCGAAAATGGCCAAATCGCCTTCGATCTTGCGATGGCCGCCGAGAACGGGGGCAAGCCGTTCGACGTGATCCTCATGGACATGCAGATGCCGGTACTCGACGGATACAAAGCCACAATGGCGCTGCGCGAAAAGAATTACGAACGTCCCATCATCGCACTCACGGCACACGCCATGGCGAAGGACAAAGAGAAGTGTATGAACTCCGGCTGTGACGACTTCGCCTCCAAGCCCGTCGATCGACAGAAACTGATCGAGATGATACGAGAGCACTTGGAGCCCGCTGGAGCGGCCTGCACAGCGTTAGTCTAGATCAACAACTACAATCACTGATGGCAACACCCACGAGCTAGTTGTCCGAAGGACTCGGCGGCCCCTTGTGTATCCCGAGTTTGCCGTCCTCCATTCTGGACCAAAGCAAACCACAAGAGAGGCAACGCAGCATAATCCTGCCATCAACCCTTTCCGCTTCAAGCAAGCTGCCACAACAGAGGCGGTCTTGATCTTCGTCGTTCCGCATCGCCCAATCCTCCTGCCATCTCATTGCGAATCCTCCTGCACGTTGGCCGGGGTTAGCTCAGCATGAACGCTACACGGTTCCAAGTTGTTGCTAGCCCCGGAGATCAGGTCCACGATAAGCCCAATCACGCCACCGATGAGCAGGTTGCCCCAAATCCAGCCCGAACCCTTTGTGGCGATGGCCGCCTCAAACGTCTCGTAACCCGCTTTGTCGAACTGAACGGTGTGCGTCTTACTCCGCTTCATCTTGATGACCATGGGCGTCGTACCCTTGTCGATGCCGTCCACCTTGACGTACGCCCCACCCGGAGTTGACGTGATGCCAATGTCCTGGTGAGACCCCTTCACGATCGTCGCACATCCGCCGGCGTTTACGACGAGGACGGCGGCCAGCACAATGCCAATGACACGATTCATTTCCCCGATCCTTTCAAGAATAATGGCGCGAACCGAGGAGTTACCGAGACGCAATAACCGCTGTCTCAATCCGCGACCCTTCATGCCTGAAATGTACAACGGGCGAACGACAGAACGTGTCGGCCCTAACACCAACAGCATCCGACAGGGCATGTCGGCCCCCCAACGGTATGCGTCGAATCCGTGTTTTCGGTGCCAGGAAAACGTGAAAATTTCCGCAGAAAACCTTGCGGGACAAACTTGTTAGGGTGCCAACGGGAAGTGCTTAGGCCCCGTGCCGTGCAGCAGCGGCCAGCAGCTCATCGCGTAGCTCCGCTCGAAGCCACGTCGGACTTGTAACCTCGGCTTGGTCACCAAAACCCTTGATCCACCGCTTGAACTCCACGACCCCGGAAAGTCGAAATGCCGCAACCAAAGTTTCCGGTTCGTCCGCCGCTTGCTCAAACAGCGTTTCGTCGGCAGGTTGCCAGGATAGCTGCTGGCTCTCATGCCAAACGCGCTCCTCAACCACGACGGCCGCCCCACCGCTAAACTTCACGCTGATATCGATGGGCTCACCATTCGCCTGGATGATGCCGAAACTACTACGGAACTGGTCCTCTAGAGCGAATCCTTCCGGGCGTTCAAACGTGTCGAGCGTAGCCTCGGCAGAGAGAATACGTGTCACCTTGAAGATTCGAATCGCATTGGCCCGGTGTGATCGTCCAAGGGCAAACAGGTCGCCGTCGTAGTAGACCAATCCGTACGGATCGAATCGGGTCGTGTACTCATCGCCGCGCCAAATCGCTTTGTATCGGGTCTCAATCGTGACGCCCTCACGAGCGGCGTCCACCACCGTACGGATCGTACCGGCAAACGAAGAATAGTCCGTCACGCCTGTCCTATGGACGTAGATCGTCTCGTCCAGTGCCGCGAAGTAGTCCATCGCCTTCTGTGGGATCATGCTTCGGACTTTTGCGAGTACGGTCACCAGCCCGTCAGCCAGGTACGTCCCCGCAAGCGGCATCAAAAGCCGCTCGGCCAGGTGAAGCGAAATCGCTTCGGTCAGACTGAGTACGAATGGTCCGCTGCGAAAGTAGTCATGGGGCATTCGCCAGAATCGCTTGCCAAACTCATCGGCATCATGCTCAATCGGAAAACCAAGTTCCTGAAGCGTCTCGAAGTCACGCTGGACGGTCCGCTCGGTCACTTCCATGTCGGTGGCAAGCTGGCTTAGAGAGATCCCCTCACCGCGAGTCTGGAGCTTTCTAAGTAGGTTCCAGTGACGTAGGATCTGTTTCCCATCTGACAACGCTCATACTCCTTGTTTCCTGGACAGGCGTGGGAGATAATAGCGTGAACGGTTGGACTTGACTAGACAACCATGACTAGACAACGGAGGTCCGACATAAGCTGTCAGGGCGGCGGCGTAGAGTGAATGAGTCATCGCCGACAGAGAGACGATCGAATGGAACTGCTTTCCAAAACCAAACTGGTTTTCCTCGACGTGGAAACCACCGGCCTGTCACCGGCCATGGGCGACCGCATCATCGAACTCGGCATGATCGAATGCCAAGGTGCTACCGAAATCCGCCGCACGAGTCATCTGATCAACCCCGGTCGGGAAATCCGCTGGGCCGCTAGGCGCGTTCACGGCATCAGTGATGCAGATGTTGCCAAGTGCCAGAGATTTCCAGCTATTGCGGCAGCAGTGGAAGCTACGCTGACTGGTGCTCATATCATCGGGCACAATGTGCGGTTCGATGCCGGGTTTATCGCAAGGGAACTTCGACAAGCCGGTTACCCCCTGATGCCACTCGGTTGCCTGGATACCTGCCAGCTCGCGGCGGCAGTATGGGATTTTTCGGACAACAGGCTGGCAACGGTCGTGAAGGCTCTGGGAATCCCCACGTCGCGACTCCATCGCGCTCTAGACGATGCCTCCGTCACACGCGAGGTTTTCGACCGTGTCGTTCGAGAGGTCGGCAACTGGGACACGTTGACAGTCGAGGATCTCACCCGGTTGCATCGGTATGAGCCGCGCTGGCCAAGTGACTCGAAGAGCGATCTCCCCAAAGAACTGTACGACGCCCTGACAAACGGGTGCCGGGTGGCGATCCACTACGTCAATGTAGACGGTCATGGTACGTCCCGAATCATCCGTCCGGAATCCAGTTTCGCGTCGGGGCGACACACCTATGTCCGAGCGTTCTGTCAAGAGAAAAAAGAGATGCGGACGTTTCGGCTGGATCGAATCAGGCTGGACAGCGGCAGTTCCGGATCGCTCCCCAGAGAAGGTTTCAGCGAAGGTCTCGTCACACAACGACAAAGGCCCGCCTAATCAACGGGCCGCTAGGACTCTCATAACACCTGCAGGGCCAGCGCGCACAGCTGGGTAGTTTAGGGTGACTAGCGCGATTCGATTTGATCGGGTATTCCTACCGCAGGCTTGCCGAATGGACGGGCAAGGATTGCTTTCGGAAAGGATTCCCGATGACCGACCCCACAGTTTCGTTGGACTCAA
>JAJRSR010000217.1 GCA_024278695.1 Planctomycetota bacterium
AGAAGCCATCGATTGGAGACCGTACGATGGGCAAAAAGTTGTATGTTGGGAATCTTGCTTACTCGGTAAGCAGTGCGGACCTGGAGCGCATGTTGTCGGAATACGGCACCGTGCAGAGCGCCGAGGTCATCAATGACCGCGAGACGGGTCGAAGCAAGGGATTCGGATTTGTCGAAATGAACTCTGACGAAGAGGCCGATGCGGCCATCAATGCGTTGAACGGTACCGACCAAGGCGGGCGCTCGATCACGGTGAATGAGGCAAGACCTCGTGAACCAAGATCCGGTGGTGGTGGCTACGGTGGCGGCGGTGGCGGCGGCTACGGTGGTGGCGGTGGTCGCAGGGATCGCTACTAGTCTAGTCTCCCGGCCTGGGTCCCGCTTTGGGGGGCCGAAGCCTTGTCCTCGTCATATGATGATCCGTTATGTGAAACGGTGAAATCAACTGCACGAAACCAAACGAGAGGGCCGTCCAAATGGGCGGCCCTTTTTTGGTGGTAAAGACGCGGGTCTGCTCGTTCGGAGGCGACGTTGCTGGGGCTGCGTTGCTGGATTGGACGGTCGGGATTATACTCCCAACGAGTCGGAATCGTTGTTTTCCATGTCAGGAAGCCAGGGGTTCGGGCTTGCCGTTCGCTGAGGCGGTCCGAGCTGGGCGGTTTCTGTTTCGCGCGTCGGAAGTCGTCGCGGAGCAGGCTCAAGCAGTTGCTACGAATCGAAGAAACATACGACAGGGAATTGCAGACGCCTATGCCCTTAGCGCCGATCGAGGCCAAACTGAGTGATGATGACGCCCTGCTGATCGAGGCCGTCCGCGACTTTGCGCGGACCGAGTTGCTGTCTCGCGACCGGGCGTGGGACAAGGACGAGTCGTCTGTGACAGAGGTCATGGGGCCGCTTTCCGAGATGGGCTTGTTGAGTCTATTGGTGCCGCATGAGCTGGGCGGTCTCGGCTGCTGCTACAAGACGTATGCAGCTATCCTGCATGAGCTTGCCCGATTTTCACCCTCCACCTGTGTGACCATTGGTGTTCACAGCATGGTGGGACGCGTACTGGATAAGGGCGTGTTGGAGCCGATGCGGAGTGAATGGTTGTCCCAATGGGGTTGTGCAAACAGCTTGAGCGCTTTTTGTCTTTCGGAGGCCGGCGCTGGGAGCGACGCGTCGGCTGCGAAGGCTGAATCGGTTGAGATCGGCGGCGGTTTTCGCATCAGCGGCGAGAAAATGTGGGTGACCAACGGAATGACCGCCCGTTGGTTTCTGACGATGGCACGGCGACGTGATGGTTCTGAGTCCGGCATGCCGTGTGCGTATCTGATCGACGGCGAGTCGAACGGCATTGAACGCACTAAGATTACGGGGAAAATGGGGATTCGCGGTAGCGAGACGGCCATCATCAATTTCGATGAGACCTTTGTTCCAGCGGCCCACCGGTTGGGTAAGCCCGGTAGCGGGCTGGACGTGTTTCTTGCTGGTTTGAACGGCGGTCGTATCGGGATTGCGGCCCAGGCCACGGGAATCGCGGAGGCCTGCCTGGATGAAATGGTGAGCTACGCGCGGCAGCGTGAGCAGTTTGGTCGGCCTATCGGCAGCTTTGCTGCCATCGCCGAGATGATCGCCGATAGCCGTGTGGAGCTGGAGGCGGCGAAAGCGTTGGTCTGGCGTGCCGCCCAGGAGGTTGATGACGGTTCCTCCAACCGCAGCGCTAGCTCGATGGCCAAGCTGTACGCTTCGGAGGCGGCCAACAAGATCGCGTACCGTGCGGTCCAGGTTCACGGTGGCACGGGGTATGTTAATGAGTGCCGGGTCGAGCAACTGTTTCGCGATGCGCGGATCACCTCGATCTATGAGGGCACCAGCGAGATACAACGGATCGTGATCGCTCGACAACTGGCCCCGGCTTCTTAGCCGTTCCGGCCTCCACCTGCCCCGGGCTAGTGTCGTCTTGTGGGAGGTCTGCCAATGTGGCACGCTGGCACGGCGTGTGCTGGGTGTTGGCGTTTGTGGGGCCCTGGTGCGGGTACCGTGGTCGTGGTGCTACGGACTGGGAACGATGGATACAGTCGATGTGGCCTGGTGAACAGGCATGTAACTTGTTGGTACGCAATACGTTGTTTACAAGGACGCTCTCCGATGGATTTTAATCTCTCTGACGATCACCTAGCGCTTCAAGATGTCGCGCGCCGTTTCGCCGCGGAGAGGATCGCGCCGAACGCCCGCGAGTGGGACCGTGAGGGCGGCATTCCCGACGATGTTATCGCCGATCTCGGCAAGCTCGGTTTTCTCGGCACGTTCATTCCGGAGGAATACGGCGGCTGTGGTTTTGGCGATACCGAGGCCACCGTGATTATGGAAGAGATCGCGCGGCACTGCGGCGGTACGGCGCTGATGCTCGACGCGCACAACGCGCTTTGTAGCGCCCACTTGGTGCTCGCGGCTAACGAAGACCAGAGGAAAAAGTACTTTCCCCCACTTGCGGCTGGGGAAATACTCGGGGCTTGGGCTTTGAGTGAGCCCGGTTGCGGTAGCGATGCGGCGGCCCTTCAGACGTCGGCTGAACTCGACGGCGATGCGTGGGTTCTCAACGGTTCCAAGCAGTGGATTACCAACGGTCACACCGCTGGTGTTTTTGTCGTGATGGCCAAGACCAAACCCGAGGGCGGTCCCAAGGGGATTAGTGCGTTCATTGTGGAACGTGATACGGCCGGGTTTACGATTGGCCCCAAAGAAGACAAGTTGGGCATGCGTGCTTCAGATACAGTGGGACTCACGTTTGAGAACGCGCGCATTCCCAAGGAAAACCTCTGTGGTGAACTGCATGGCGGTTTCGTAATCGCGATGAAAGTGCTCGAGCGTGGTCGGATCACGATTTCGGCACTGTCCTTGGGGCTGGCCCGGGGCGCTTTTGAGGAGTCGCTGCGGTACGCACAGGAGCGGCACGCGTTTCGCAAACCGCTCTTTGAGCACCAGTCCATACAGTTTATGCTTGCAGACATGGCCATTGAGATCGACGCCGGCCGTTTACTGACGCGCAAGGCGGCGGTTCTTTCCGATGAGGGCAAACCCAGCAACATCGAAGCATCCATTGCGAAGCTGCATACGTCAGAGATGGCCACCAAGGTTTGCCTCGACGCGATTCAGATTCACGGCGGCAACGGTTACACCAAAGACTTTCCCGTCGAGCGGTACATGCGCGATGCGAAGCTGTGTGAAATTGGTGAGGGATCAAGTCAGATTCAACGCCTGATTATTGCCCGGGATATGCTCCAGTTGCAGGGGGGCGGACGATGAACTTCGAATTTGACGAAGACCTTTCGCTGTTGCAGCAGCAGGTGCGTGAGTTCGTGACGAGCGAAGTTGCGCCCGGTGCGGCCGATCGCGATCGCGAAGCCGCGATGCCGAGGGAACTCATCGAGAAACTGGCGCAGATGGGGTTGCTCGGGATCACCATACCGGAGGAATACGGCGGCGTTGGCATGGGCGCGACCGCCTCGTCGATGGTGGTGGAAGAAGTCTCGAAAGGCTGCGCGGGTACCGGTGTTTTTGTCAGCGCTCATCAGTCGCTTTGTGTCGATCCGATCATGACTTTCGGCAGTGACGCGCAAAAGAAGAAATACCTCCCCGCTCTGGCAAGTGGTGAGATGATCGGTTGTTTGTCGTTGACCGAGCCAAACAGCGGCAGCGATGTCGGGGCGGCCACCTGTCGTGCCGAACTCAAGAGCGACGGCTGGCATATCGATGGTGCCAAGATTTTTGTAACCAACGGCAAGGAAGCGAGCGTGATGGTTCTGCTCGCGGTGACGGACCCCGACGACCCTAAACGTCGTTTATCGGCGTTCATCGTTGAAACGGACATGCCCGGCGTGCGGCTCGGCAAGCTCGAAAAGAAGCTCGGCATTCGTTGTTCATCGACGGCTGAGTTTCTGTTCGAGGGATGTGTTATCCCAGAGGACGCGCTGCTTGGTGAGCGGAGTCGGGGTTTGAACGTGGCGTTGACCACACTGAACGGCGGGCGGGTTGGTATCGCGTGTCAGGCGCTGGGCATCGCCCAGGCTTGTTTGAAGGAGGCCGCCGAGTACGCCAAGACACGCGTGCAGTTTGGCCAACCGATCGGGGCGTTCCAGGCGATTCAAAACAAGCTGGCCGACATGCGTGTCGGCATTGATGCGGCGCGCGGGCTTGTCTATCGTGCGGCTTGGCTGAAGGATCGGGGCGAAAATTATGTGCGGGCAGCGGCGATGGCCAAGCTCTACGCGAGCGAGGTTTGCAGCCGCGCTGCCAACCATGCCGTGCAGGTATTCGGCGGCTATGGCTATTGCAATGATTACCCGGTGGAGCGTTTGCTCCGCGACGCGAAAATCACCGAGTTGTATGAGGGCACCAGCGAAATCCACCGTTTGGTGATCGCTCGTTCTTTGTTGAGGTAACGCTACTAGTAGGCCGTGTGTGCGTGTGTTTCCCAAGGGGTAGCCATCGAGTCGGGTTGAGGTTCTAACGGATGACGAAGCAGGATATGAAAGTAGGCGTGATCGGCGCGGGCACGATGGGGCGGGGTATCGCTCAGGTTTTCGCGCAGGCTGGTTTTTCTGTGGCCTTGTTTGATGCGGTACCGGCGGCTCTTGAAGCTGGTGTCGCGCAGATCGGCAAGATGCTTGATCGTGCCGCGGAGAAGGGGAAGATCTCGACTGACGACGCAGGTGCGACCAAGTCAAGGATCAGCCCGGTCGGTGCGATGTCGGACTTCGGCGCGTGTGGTTTGGTGGTCGAGGCGGCTACCGAACGTCCGGACATCAAGGTTGAGATTCTCAAAGCGGCACAGGCGCAGGTATCAGACGGCGGTATTCTCGCCACCAACACCAGCAGTATTTCCATCACGCAGTTGGCCGCCGCGACCGATATGCCCGAGCGATTCATCGGGATGCATTTTTTCAACCCCGTACCGTTGATGAAGCTGGTCGAGGTGGTGCGCGGTTTGGATACCAGTGACGATACGGCCGCGCGAACGGTGCAGCTTGCAGAGACCGTGGGCAAGACCCCTGTCTGCTGTAACGACCATCCGGGTTTCGTGTCCAACCGCGTGCTGATGCCAATGATTAACGAGGCGATCTTCACGCTGCAAGATGGTGTGGCCGAAGCTGAGGCGATCGACAAGATCATGACGCTTGGCATGAACCATCCGATGGGTCCGCTCGCACTGGCCGATCTGATCGGGCTTGATGTGTGCCTGTTCATCATTGAAGTGCTTCACCGTGATTTGGGGGAGGACCGGTACCGTCCCTGTCCGTTGCTTCGCAAGATGGTGCAGGGCGGTCGGTTGGGTCGAAAGTCGGGACGGGGGTTCTACTGCTATGGGTGATACCACCGTAGACGCAACGATCGACGGCGTTCACGCGACGATTACACTTGCGACAGAGGCCGGTATCAACGTGCTCTCGCAGAACATGTTGCATAGCCTCGGCGCGGCGATCGCCAAAGTGAAACGTGATCCGAGAATCCGCACGACCGTGATCCGTGGCGAGGGCAAGGTCTTCGCGGCCGGTGCCGACGTCAAGGCGATGTCGCGGTTTAGTGAAGCTGAGGCGCGGGAATACGGCTCGTTTGGTCAGGGCGTGTTCAATGATCTGGAATCGCTCCCGTCGATCACCGTCGCGGAGATAAACGGTGCGGCACTGGGCGGTGGGTTGGAACTCGCGATGGCTTGCGATTTTCGGATTGCCGTCAAACACGCGAAACTCGGTCTGCCGGAGGTGACGCTCGGGTTGGTTCCTGGTTGGGGCGGTATTGGTCGGCTCACGAAGCTCGTCGGCCCGTCTTACGCCAAGAGACTCTATTTGAGTGGTATGCCGGTCGGCGCGGAAGAGGGTGTGGGCTGGGGTATCGTGGATGAGGTCGTAAACTCCACGGAAGACCTGGAGCCGCGGGTGTCGGCGTTTTGTAAATCTTTCAAGCGGGCGGCACCGGCGGCGGTCGCCTTGGCAAAACGCGCGTCGCGCGACATGGACGATCTTTCCGCCTTCGTAGACTGTTTTCATCAGACGCAGAGCCAAGAGGGTATGGCCGCGTTTCTCGAAAAGCGAACGGCCAACTGGATGGAGTGAGGGGTATGAGCGTGACGCCGCAAGAACAAGTTAATGAGTCCGGTTCGGCTTCTCAGCCATTTGTCGGTCCGGAAGATGTCGGCGCGTTTAACCCGACTGTATCGTTGGGTACGCCCGGTGCCTTTCCCTATACGCGCGGCGTACACCGCACGATGTATCAGGAGCGGCTTTGGACCATGCGGCAGTTTGCCGGGTTTGGTTCTGCAGAGGACACTAACCAGCGGTTCAAATACCTACTCAAGCAGGGGACGATGGGGCTGAGCACCGCGTTTGACCTGCCGACGCTGATGGGACGTGATAGCGATGATCCGCTGGCGTTGGGTGAGGTCGGGCGGTGCGGCGTGGCCGTGGCGTCCTTGGGCGACATGCGGCGTCTGTTCGACGGCATCAACCTGGGCGAAGTCAGCACGAGTATGACGATCAACGCGCCCGCCGCGATTTTACTGGCGTTTTATATCGCCGTGGCGCAGGAGCAGGGCGTGGGGCTGGATCGGCTACGCGGCACGTTGCAAAACGACATCCTCAAAGAGTTCCACGCGCAAAACCAATATGTGTTTCCGCCCGTGCCCAGTGTCAAGCTCGTGGTCGATACGATCGAATACTGCACGGAGCACATGCCGAGTTGGAACACGGTGAGCGTGAGTGGGTACCACATCCGTGAGGCCGGCGCGTCTGCGGCGCAGGAGCTGGCGTTTACGCTGATCGATGGGATGCAGTATGTGCAATCCTCGATCGAGCGCGGGCTAGATGTGGACGCGATCGCGACGCGGATCAGCTTCCTCTTTGATGTCCACAACGATTTCTTCGAGGAGATTGCGAAGTTGCGGGCTGCGCGGCGCATCTGGGCGCACACCATGCGGGATCGTTTCCATGCGAAGAAGGAACGGTCGTGGTTGTTGCGGATGCACTGCCAGACGGCCGGCGTGACCTTGACCGAGCAGCAGCCGATGAACAACCTCGTGCGCGTCGCGTACCAGGCGATGGCCGGCGTCCTCGGCGGCACACAATCCTTGCACACCAACAGCATGGACGAAACGCTCGCGTTGCCGTCGGAGGAGGCTGCGACGTTGGCGCTACGTACGCAGCAGGTTCTCGCGTATGAAACGAACGTCACGCAGACGGTCGATCCGCTTGCGGGCAGCTATTTCGTGGAAAAAATGACGAACGAGATTGAGGCGAAGGCGCACGCGATTTTCGATCAGATCGAGGCGATGGGTGGCGTGCTTCCGGCGATTGATCGTGGGTACTTCCGTCGGTCAATTGCCGAAAATGCTCAGGCCGAGCAGAAAGCCGTGGACTCCGGTGAGCGTAAAGTCGTCGGCGTGACGGATTTCGTTGACGATGCTTCACCCTCGGTGGATTTGTTGCAGATCACCCAGGAGACGGAGAACGCGCAGGTCGCACGGTTGAAGAAACTCAAAGCGTCGCGAGATGCGGCCAAACATGCGTCAGCGTTGGATCGCATCCGCAAGGACGCCGGTGCCAATGCGAACATGATGCCCGCGCTGATTGAGGCGGCGAAAGCAGATGCAACGGTCGGCGAAATGATGGAAACGATGAAGGATGTCTTCGGCGGTTACGACGGTGGACCGGAATGGTAGTGCTTATGGCTGACATTGGTGAAGCGGAACAAACTGACGTGACCAAGGTGCCTATGCGGCTGTTGCTCGCGAAAATCGGGTTGGACGGTCACGACCGTGGCGTGAAGGTGCTCGCGCGATCCTTCCGCGATGCGGGGATCGAGGTCATCTACACCGGTCTGTGGCAGACCTGCGAGGCGACGATGCACGCGGCGCTGCAGGAAGACGTTGATGTGGTTGGCGTGAGTTTGCTGTCGGCCGCCCACATGACGGTCATGCCGGAGTTGCTGCGTCTGCGTAAGGAACTCGGTATTGAACACATTCCGATCGTGCTCGGCGGCATCGTTCCGGTGGGCGATCACGCGAAGCTCTTCGAGATGGGTGTGGCTGCCGTGTTCAATCCGGGTTCGGTTGTGGATGACATCATCGAGAGCGTCAACAAGCTGGCCGGGCAGCGAACAGAAGAGCCGATCGCCGATCTGATCGCCCGATATGAAAAACAAGACAACCGCGCGCTGGCCAGGTTGATCTCCACAGTTCAGCGTGGGCACGACCTGGGTGATTGGAAGCCGCCTGCGGGTAGCGCGAAGGTCATCGGCGTGACCGGGGCACCGGGTGTGGGCAAGAGTTCGTTTATCTCTCGGCTGGGGCATCAGCTTCGTGATCGCGGCAAGAAGGTAGCCGTCGTCGCGATCGATCCGAGCAGTCCGCTCACCGGTGGTGCGTTGCTCGGTGATCGGCTGCGTATGATGACCGGCTCTCCCGACCATGATTTTTTCATTCGTAGTCTGGCGTCGGGCGGCGTCCAAGGCGGGCTCGGGCCGAGGGCGGCCGACGTTGTTTCGATCTTGGCTGGTTTTGGTTTTGATTATGTGATCGTGGAAACCGTCGGCGCGGGCCAGTCGGACGTGGCGATCCACGAGCTGTCCGATCAAGTGATGTTGCTGCTGATGCCGGAGAGCGGCGACGCGATCCAGTTCTCCAAGGCGGGGATCATGGAGATCGCCAACTCCTTCGTCATCAACAAGGCCGACCTGCCCGGTGCGGACGCGACCGAGGCGCAGTTGCTCGGCGTGATCGGCAAGGATCGACCGATCTGGAAGGTCAGCTCCGTGCGCGACCAGGGCTTCGGTGATGTGGTCGATGCGATCGTCGCGTTGTAGCACGCGCTGATGACACTCCTCGATATTTCAGACCAGCTTGTTCGCGATCTCAAGCCGATTCGTTTCGCTGCGCCCGTGGCGTTTGTCTACAACCCGCTCGTCTATGCCCGCGCCGCGCACGCGCAATACCTGGAGCGTTACGGTTTAGGGCCTCGCGAGATTGTGCTGCTTGGTATGAACCCTGGTCCGTGGGGGATGGTTCAGACGGGCGTGCCTTTTGGCGAGGTGGGCATCGTGCGTGATTGGTTGCGCATCGACGCGGCGATTGAGCGACCGCACTGCGAACATCCAAAACGTCCGGTGCTTGGCTACGGCTGCACCCGAAGCGAAGTGAGCGGTGCACGACTATGGGGCTGGGCGAGGGATCGGTTCAAGACGCCGAAGCGGTTTTTTTCACGGTTTTTCGTGGCGAACTATTGTCCGCTCGCATTTCTTGAGGAGACGGGCAGGAACTTCACGCCTGACAAGTTGCCGTCCGCACAGCGTAGGAAGCTGGAAACCGCTTGCGATCGGGCACTTCGTGATACGGTCGAGCTGCTTCAGCCAAAGTTTGTGATCGGCATTGGAAAGTTCGCCGAGCGTCGGGCACAGGTGGCGCTCGAAGGTGTGGACGTCAAGATCGCGAGCATCCTCCATCCGAGCCCGGCCAGCCCGGCGGCGAATCGTGACTGGGTGGGGAAGGCTACCGCTCAGCTCGAGCAGATCGGCGTTCTCCGGGCTCGGCGTTCAACGGGGCATGGAGTTCCAGGGCACTGAGATCTTGCGCGGGATGGGATACGGGTGCAAGACCGTTTTGGTGGGTGCCTCGTTTTTCGGGAACGCCCGAAGTGGACGGACGACCCCTGCAAGATTTCGTCCCCCCCCTTCGTGTCACCGGATGTTTGTACTTGTTTGCGGTATGCTCTGCGGTGACACGAAGAACGGGGCACCCCGTCGCCGTTTCTGTGATGTGTCCTATGGGGTCATGCCAGTAGTACCTCCGGTTATCCGGCACCGGCCACCCACTTGAGCATCTGCATGCAGATGAATCCGGCATACGTACCAAGAACATAACCGGCTACGGCGAGAAGTGCGCCGACCGGTGCGAGCGAGGGGTGGAACGCGGCCGCGACGACTGGCGCGCTGGCGGCACCGCCGATGTTCGCCTGGGAGCCCACGGCCACGAAAAAAAGTGGAGCGCGAATCAGCTTGCCCACGGTGAGCAGCACGACGATATGGATTGCCATCCAAACGAAGCCGACGACAACCAGCCCCGGAGCATCAACGATGAGCCGAAAGTCGGCGCTCGCACCGATACACGCGACTAAAAGATAGAGCATGACCGAGCCGACTTTCGAAGCGCCGGCTCCCTCCAGATTTCTGGCGGCCGTAAACGACAGGGCGACGCCGATCGCGGTCACGATGACGTATTTCCACGTCGTAGCCCCGATAATCGTGCCGAACTGTTCTGACTGTATCTCCGGCAATGTCGTGCTCAGTTTATAGCTGACCCAACTGCCGACGAACCCCACGGCGAGGATCATCATCAGGTCCGGCGTCTGCGGGATGCGGTTGACCCGCTCTTGGAACTCCGTCATTCGACGTTCGAGATCACGGATCGCCTGTGCGTTGGCACCCGTGCGTTCGTCGATTTGCTTCTGCTTTCCCGAGAGGTACAGCAGCACGCCCATCCAGAGGTTCGCGACAACCACATCGGGGATGACCATCAGCCCCATCATCTTGCTGGAAGCGCCGGCCATGTCGCCTATGGCGATGTAGTTGGCACCGCCGCCGATCCAGCTTCCTGACAGTGCGGACAAGCCCTGCCACGCGTCGGGCGGCAGGGCCCAACTTTGCGGCAGCACCTTGATGCAGACCCACATTGCGATCGGACCGCCGATCACAATGCCGGCAGTCCCCGCGAGCAGCATGATGATCGCCTTGGGACCGAGGCGGAGGATCGCGGGTACGTCCAAAGAAAGAATCAGCAGGAGCAGGGCGGTCGGAAGCAGGAACGCCTTGATCCAACTGTAGAGGGCCGACTCGTCGGGGAGCACACCGAGCGTGGTGAGGGTGGTGGGCACGAAATAACAGAACACCAGCGCCGGTACGATTTTGAAAAAGCGACCGGTGAGTCGATGCTGCGCGAGATAGAAAATCGCGGCGAGCACGGCCAGCAACACCGAGAGGATGCCTGCTTCATGTTGAATGAGCGGCGTGTGCGTTGCGGGCGGGGTTTGAGCGAGTATTCCCAGTGATGTCAGGTGCGTTTGAGTGAACATGGGGAGGTCTTAGCGTATGCGGTGGGCGGCGTCCAGCGCGGTCATGCGGTGGCATCGAGTGAGCGAAGCTACTCGTCGAGGTCTTTCGGCGGCTCTTCGAACCGGTTGAGTTTGACGTCCAGCAGGTATTCCACGGCCACCGCCACGCTCTTGCGGATGGGCAGTGTGCCGCCGATCAGTGCGAGGGCTATTGGCAGCACGATAAAACGCCAGATCCACTGTTGGTGGGTATCGAGCAGGAGCATCATGATGATGACGAGCCCGGTTATGCCGGCCGTGGTGACATACATGAACGCCCAAGTGCCGCCGTCGCTCGGCTCGAACGGAAGCTGACATGCGTCGCACCGCTCGCGCATGGTGTACCATGCTGAAAAGAGTTTACCCTTGCCGCAGTGGGGGCATTGCTTGCGCAGCCCGCGATTAAGAATCTTTCGGTAGTTGCTCCGGTGTTTGTTCACGGCTTGTCGTATACCTGATCCCTTAATTTGGCGTTGACCGCTACGGTATCGATCTTGCACCGGACGTGATGCCGATAAGCGAAGATTCAGCTTGGATGACCAGCGCGCCATCAAAAACTGCAACGGCACGAACGTCTTCTAAGACTCCGAGATTCGGCGCACCACCAGTGGGGATCACGCCGCTGGCGTTGCGGTGATCGTAAAAGTAAGCCACGGTTTTGCCGTCGGTTTTTTCTTGCGGGTGATCGACCGCGACCACATACGACTCTGTGACGAAGCGGGCGATGTAGTGGGGCCGATCGGCGGTGGCACCCGTCCATAGCGTCATGCCGGTGAGCGGATCCACGGCGTGGATGGCACGGTTGGTCGAAACGATGAGGTAGGCACCCTCGCGCTGTACGATCGGGTCGCCGCCACCGCCGGCTAGCCTATCACTCTCCCAGAGAATGCGCCCGTCGTTGAGCGATAGTTTTTGTATCTTGGTGCCATCGGGTGACACATAAATGGCGTCCAGGTCCAGCCGGAGCGACGCGGCGCGAAGGTGCCCCCGGAAGGTGACGGCCCAGCGGCGCTGGTGCGTTTCCACGTCATAAGCCGAGATCGAACGAGCCGTGACGACGACGAGTTGTCCGTCGATCGTAATCACGATGCGCTCAATAGACTCTTCGAGGTCTGTTTCGATGGTGTTGCGGGGCTCACCCGTTTTCGGGTCGATCAGGTACAAGGTCGTGCGTCCGTTATGGAGCAGGCCATATACGAGGTACTGATCGAAAACGCTCAGCGTGCGATTTGCGGCTGGTTCAAAGTTTCGAGACCAGAGCTTTCGTCCGTCTATGACATCCACACATAGCACGTCGCCGTCGTCGCGAAGGGAGATGAGTCGCCGATCGCGTAGCGCATGATGGCGGAGGATACGTCCGTCCTCCCAGTCCACATCGTCGGCGTCAAAATCGATGGGGTAGTCGCCGACGGACCATACCCGTTTTCCCGTGACGCTGTCCACGGCGAAGATTTCATACGCCGTCGCGAAGATGGCACGTCCCTGTGTCGCGATGAGAAGATCCGGTTTGCTTCGTACGGTGTAGGGTTTGGGCCACACGTCTTTTCCCGTCGTCGGGTTGACTGCGACAATGCCGTCGCCGGTATGCACGAAACAGAGCGCACGCCGATGACGGGGATCATCGGAGAACTGTGGTTCCAGGAGTCGGATGGAACCATCAAAGGTTCGCTCGAACTGTTCATCCAACGGAAGCCGAAGCTTGGCGCGGTGCGGCTCGACCTGGTTGCGGACGGACGCCAACCGGTCTCGATAACGCGACAGGGGTATCCTCTTTCCCGCGACGTTGACCGTGGCGCGCGGATGCTCCCGCGTCGCCTTCGTCAGCCAACGGTACGCATGGTCGAGGCGTCCACTATGCTCATACGCGTCCGCGATATGACACATCAGTTGCGGCTGGTCTACCCGGTCTGCATAGCGGTGGTACGCCTGCGACCAGACGCGTGCCGCTTGCGCATGGCGACCGTCGTCCGTGGCGATCTGCCCGAGCGCGATCAGCGCCTCCGCCGCGGCGTAACTGTTCGGGTAGACATCCACAGCACGGCGTAGTTCGGTTTCATCACGCGCTGCCCGCCCGCTCTCGACGAGGCGCTTCGCCTCATCCTCATAGGGGGCATAGAGCACCCGATCATAGGCGGCCAGCACGGCGTCGATGCGCGTCTTGGCGAAGGCTGCGGCGCTCAAGCCCTTGGCGCGCTTGGCGTCAACCGTAAGCTGGCGTAACGATCGATCCCTAAGAAGCTGATGGTATAACTCGAGCGCGCGAGTGGGGTCATCGTGGGTTTCAAACAACTGGGCAAAACGAACGCGGTAGTCGAGGTGTTCCTCGGCGCTGAGCGGAAACCGGGCGGCCACCGCGAAGAGTTCTTCGAGCTCATCGGAGGTGAGTGTTTTGCGGCGCGAAAAGTTTTCGGCAAAGGTACACGCATCCTTGAACAGCCGTGCGCTGACCATCGCACGGGGTTGGGTCGCCGGATCGCTAGCCCGGCGCACGGCCTCGCGGAGTGAGTCAAATGCGTCAGTGCGTTCACCGCTTCGCAATGCGAGCTCGGCGAGTTCCAACGCCGGTAATGCGTCCAGCGGTGCTGCGGCCATCCGATCACGAAGCGCCTGCCATATCTCCGTCTTGCGGACATAAGCGGAGACCGTCCTGGCACCGGCTACGAACAAGTGTTCCGGCAGGGCGAGTAGGTTCCCGCCTTCGGCGTCCGCGTCCCAGCGAATATCCGTCCGCGTGCCATCGGAAACGCGGTACACACTGAGCCCGTTCCGCGTCGGTGCGATGAGCCGATCGTCCACCCACACGCCGCGGCCGAACAAGGTTGTGTCCAGGGGAAGCGGCTTGATCCAACGAAAATCAGCAGCACCAAGATCGTAGCAGCCGACCTGTACGCCGACACTGCACAAAAGATCACCGCGTACGCCGAGAATCGTCTCGGCGCTGCCGAACAGTGTGACCGGGATTTCCTGTTCAAGCTCACCGGTAGCGGCGTCGTGCAGTAGGATGTTTGGGCCGTGGTTGGGCAGCGTAATGACACGCCCACCCGCCACGATTTGCGGATTGATCTGCCACGGGTTGAGGTCGCCGCCTGACCCACGCAGCCCGGTGCCGCCGGTGCGATCAAGAAGGCGAAGCCAATGCACCGCGCCGGTGCGCGCGCTCACGGCCGCCATCGATCCGAGGTTGGTGTTGATGAATATGATACCGTCGTGCATCGCCATGACAGAACGTGTGGCCGGTCGCGATCCGAAACCGCCGGTGGACGCGCTGCCCACGTGCGTGCGATGGTCGAGCGACCCCGTGGCGGCGTTGAACCGGTAGAGGTAGCAATCTTCAAATCCGAACGAACGACTGCGCCGTCCGACAACAAACAGCGAGCCTTGGTAGACGATCGGTGCGGAGTCGAAGTGGATTTCCGAGAAACGGTCGTCGGCATGGTCTTGATCACTGCGCCAGATGACCGAACCCGTATCCGCTTTCAAGCAGATGAGTTCGTGCGGTGTTCGGGAGGAATCATAGCTGTAATAGGGGGCGGAGTCTCCGCGCAGCGCGGCGAAAACGCGTCCTTCCGCAACCGTTACGGCATCCCAGCCGGGTGCTTGGTCATCAGGATAGAATGAATCGGGAGCGTCCGGCGATTCCGCACGGAAACGCCATGCGATTTCGCCCGTGTTTTGGCGGATCGCTACGATTTCTCGCATGCGCTGCACGAAAACAAGTCCGTTGGCCACGACGGGTTGTACGGTCAGTTCACGCGTGTTCGTGCGAGGTTCCTCTTCGTCGTCGGACGCGGGTACATCCTCTTGGGAAGGGTCGCCATCCAGACGGTCCAGGTCGACGCGCCAAAGCAGACCGAGCTCATCGACGGCCGTATGACCGGCGCGGTTTCGTTGAGGGTTACCGCCAAACATGGGCCAGTCGTTACCCGAGGGCGGCTCACGAAACTGCGAGAATCCGCGCGACACATCGGCGACGATCTCGCCGACAGCTCGGTCCTGCCCCAGCCACCGCAACCGAACCTTTTCTTGTTCCGGCGGCACAGGGCTGCCGGCCGGTCGCATTCCCGCCATCGTCTCGATGATTGTGATGAGCGCCGCGTAGCGTGTTGCAGATTCACCGGGGGTGGGGTGGCTCTCAATCACGCGGCGCAGCACATGGCGTGCAAGCGCGAGATCACCCGCCTCGATTGAACGTTCGGCGATTTCTTCGGCCAGCTTCGCGGCACCTATCGTGCAAAAAAAGCGATCGAACAATTTGACGCCGCGTTCGATCGGCCATGATGATGGGAGACGGCTCCGTTCTCGCTCGAACACGCTTTCGTAGATCGACTGATAGGCCGAAACCCCTGCGGCGGGCCAGCCTGCGATCGTTGCGTGGACATGCGCGCGAACGCCGACGTAGGCACCCGGTGCGACGCGTATGAGGTGGTCGCCGAAATCGTCTACCGTTCGTTGTAGCGCCTCAGCCGCGTCGTTCCAGCGTCCACGCCGGGCTAGCGCCTCAACTTTGTGGATCGCGTCGGCCGCTTCAAAGCTGTCGTTCAGGTAGACGTCGTGAATATTCGAAGGCGTGTTATTGCTCGGAGCCAGCGCTAGCGGCTTGGCGTTCTGAGCGTTGGCTGCGGCGCATAGCGTAAACAGCACCCCTTGCGCAACCAAGGCTTGAACCATCGCGGTATGTGGCGACCTGCGCTGCACGAGTTCACGCCTCCTTGCGGTTAAGCATCCACATACTTGCGGAGAATCGGTGCGA
>JAJRSR010000218.1 GCA_024278695.1 Planctomycetota bacterium
GTAACGGCGATCCGGCTCATAAGATTTGACCAACGTGCCTCGAACATACCCGGAAAGCCGCGACGCCACTTCCACATCGTGTAGCGCCATCAGCGTCTCATCTTGGGCCGCGAATTTTGAATCCGTAAAGCAGAGCGCGAGTGGGGCACCGGTCGCGCGGGCGCAGCGCTCGGCCGAGTCATAATCCGCCGCCCAGTCCCGGGAAGCTTGGTTGGTTGAAAACCATCCACCGAGCGATTCGCCAACCGCACCCACCAGCGGCACCGAAGCGCAACCTGTGAGCGGCATAAGGCTTATCAAGGCCGAAAACACATACCGAAAACGCCCACGGCAGCGGCACGCCGTCATCCGAGTGAACAGCCAACCTGAACGACGCTGCGGGCGACGCATCTCTTTGGGGTCCATAACGCTCATCGCGCGAGAGTGTACCGATGCCGGCCCCAATCGACAACGGGCAAGCGTCGCCCCGGACACCTTTCCTGAAATCTGGCTTGGGGGTACAAGCATGATTCCAATCTTAGCTTGCTTCTATAATCGCAAAACCCCGCAACCCGTGGTATAAACGCGGCCTCGGTAGCGGGTGGAGCAGCTTCCACTACCGAAGCGAAATGAACCGAAATCCGAATGTCGTCGCGAGCCAAGCATGATGCCAGAATTACAACACTTGCCCCAAGCCGTCCAAAACCACATCAACGCCTTCACAGAGGGTCTGCGAGAGGTCGGCGGGGATGCCATCCGCTCTGTAACACTCTTTGGCCGCGTGCTGGACGCCGCCTTTGACGTCAAGCACCAGGCGATTCGCAGTGTGCTCGTGGTCGATAAGATCGACCTTGATCTGTTACGGCGTATCAGCCAAAAGGGCGTGCGCTGGGGCAAGCTCGGCGTGACGGCCCCCCTGGTTATGACACCAAACTACATAAAATCTTCACTAGATACGTTTCCGCTCGAAATGTTAGATATTCAGATGCGGCACAAGACCCTGTTCGGCGAGGATCTGTTCGAGGATCTTTCCTTCGAGGACGATCACATTCGACTGCAATGTGAGCGCGAGCTGAAAACCGTGTTGATCGGTATGCGGCAGGGGCTGTTGGCGTCGGCCGGTGATGACAAACGGCTCGGCAGTATCGAAACGGACATTGGCGAAGGATTGCTCAGAACGCTACGCGGGTTGCTATGGCTTCGCGGCAAGAAGGAACGCAGTGCGACACCGGTTGTACTCGATGAGGTGGAACGACTCTTGGCGTGTACCGTGTCCGGCATACGCCAAGCGCTCGATCCAAACAAGCACCACAACTATGCGGGTTTTCAGTTGCTCTACCGTGATGTCGAATCGTTGGGGGCAGCCGTCGATGCGTGGTAATACTCGGACGATCTCTCTTGTTGTAATCGCGGTCTCGCTGGCTACGGGTTCGGCCTGGGCCAAGGTCACGGTACCAGACCCCGGCCTGTTCGTTGTGGACCGTGCCAATATCTTTGACCCCGCCACGAAGCAGAAGCTGGAGGGGTGGCTCCGGGAGCTTGAGCAGAAAACGACGGCGCAGGTCAAAGTTTTGACCGTCACAACGACTGATGGCGAACCGTTTTTTGAGTTCGCCCAGCGGCACGCGGAGCTATGGAAGCTCGGGCAGGCCGGCAAGGACAACGGCGCGCTTATTGCAGTCGCCATCGCGGACCGCAAGTTCCGCATTCAGGTTGGCTACGGGCTCGAGGGCGTGCTCCCGGACTCATGGTGCGGGTCGCTCGGTCGCAAGGTGTTCGTGCCGAACTTTCGACAGAACAGCTTCGACCGCGGTCTATACCTCGGAACGGTGGCCGTCGCCAATAAAATCGCCGATGACGCGAATGTTAAGTTGCAAGGGCTGCCCGATATTCGGCATCGCGGTCGCACCTCGCGCGGCGGGGCGGCCTGCAGTGGCTTGGTGCCGCTTGCTCTCATGATGATTCTGATGTCTTCCTCGCGCCGCGGTCGGCATCGGTCTCGTTGGGGCGGCAGTGGCGGGTTCTTCCAGGCCATGATGATCGGCAGCATGCTCAGCGGCGGGATGGGTCGCCGTGGTGGCTCTTGGGGCGGCGGTGGATTCGGAGGCGGCTTTGGCGGTGGTGGGTTCGGCGGCGGATCCTTTGGTGGCGGCGGCGGTTTTGGCGGAGGTGGTGGCGGTGGAAGCTGGTAACCCGTGCCCGTCTTGCGGCGCTACAGTCAAACGAACGGCACGCTTTTGCCCATCCTGCGGCAACGCGTTTGCTCAACAACGAGGTGATACGATGAAAGTCGGCAAGGTTCTTCTCATTCTCTTCGCGGCCATGGTTGGCGCGTTTTTGTTGGTCGGTGGGTGTGTCTACTCAGGCTACAACCGCGCGGTGGCGTTGGATGAAGGCGTTAACAAAGCGTGGGCACAGGTGGAAAACCAGTTGCAACGCCGGTTTGACTTGATCCCAAGTCTCGTAGAGACCGTCAAGGGTGTGGCCGGCCAGGAAGAGAAGATTTTCCTCGGCGTGGCGGAAGCGCGCAAGTCCTATTTCCAAGCGGAAGGCACAGCCGGCAAGGCTAAGGCGGCCGCCGGCATCGAGCGGGCGCTATCGCGGCTGCTCGTACTTCGCGAGAGCTACCCTCAGTTGAAATCCAACGAATCCTTCATGAAGCTGCAAGATTCACTAGAGGGTACGGAGAACCGGCTGGCCGTGGAGCGAAAGCGCTACAACGATGCCGTAAGCACGCTCAATACGTTTACGCGCAAACTCACGGGACGCCTCTACGCAAGCCTGGCTAACGTGGAAAAGGCCGAATACTTTGAAGTCTCCGACGAAGCCAAAACCGTACCCAAGATCGACTTCTCGGACGACGGATAGCCGAAGGCTGGCTGTAGGTTGGAGCGTGTTCAATTCAACCGTAGCGGTCGGGTTGAGCCAGGATGACACCAGGCGCGCTGCGAACCGCGCCCGAGCCGCAGACTTCAGGCTCGCGACGCTCCGAAGCCGTCCCACGCCACGGGCGGTCACGCCTTAGAACAGCGGGTAGATAAAGGGTGCCAGCGGCGAAGACCCCGCGAAGACGATCAACCCGCCGACCACAAGCAGCACGGCAATAAACGGAATGAGCCACCACTTTTTCTCTTGTTTGATGAACAAGAAGAACTCTTTAACGAGTGATTGCTTAGCCATGAGGATCTCAATCTCTATCGAATGCTCGCGATTTCGGCCGTTTTGAGCCCGGCTTCCAACGCGACGCTGCGTTTCATGCCCGCTTCATAATCCACAACTTCCGGCTTTTTGGTGACGACGTAGTGACCAATCACCAGAGCGTCGATGCCCGTATGCACGAAGGTATGGTAGGCGTCCTCGGGCGAACAAACAATCGGTTCACCGCGCACATTGAACGACGTGTTGATGATGACGGGTACGCCGCTTTTTTCACCGAACTTCTTGATGAGCCGGTAGTAGAGCCCGTTGTCCTCGGCCGTGACCGTTTGCACGCGACCGGTACCGTCTTGATGCGTGATAGCCGGCAACACCGCGTGCATTTCCTTTCGCACCTTCGGCACCAGGAGCATGAACGGTGCGTCCATCCCTTCGGGCATCTCGAAGTATTCGTGGGCTTTTTCACGAAGCACGGCTGGCGCAAAAGGCCGAAACGCCTCTCGGAACTTCACCTTCGCGTTGATGATGTCTTTCATCTTCGGGTTGCGGGCGTCCGCAATGATCGAACGCGCGCCAAGTGCCCGCGGGCCAAACTCCAACCGGTCCTGGAACCAGCCGATCACCTGCGCATCCGCGATGAGCTGAGCCGTGTGATCGAGCATCTCCTCGACATCGTCGATGCGTGTGTACGCCGCGCCGGCGCGGTCCAACGCCGCTTTGATACTCGCGTCGTCAAACTCAGGCCCCCACAGCGCATGCGTCATGGTGAACTCACGCGGGTTGTTGAGGGCGCAATTGTAAACGTAAAACGCCGCACCCAGCGCACCACCGGAATCACCGGCCGCCGGCTGGATGAAAATGTTGTCGAAGCCGGCTTCTTCCAAGATTTTCCAGTTAGCCACGCAGTTTAATCCAACACCACCGGCGATGCAGATGTTCTTCATGCCCGTTTCTTGTTGGATGTGCCGTGCGGTCTTGACCATGATTTCCTCCACAACTTTTTGCCCGGAGTGGGCAATATCACGGTGGAAGTCATTGAGTTCTGTCTCCGTGGGACGCTGCGGTTGCCCAAACAGCTTCTCCCATTCATCGCTGATGGTGCGATCCGTACTGTAGGCGTGGACGAAGTATTTCAGGTTGAGCCGGATGCTACCGTCGTCTTTGATATCCACGATATCGTGAAACTTATCGACGTATTTCGGGGTGCCATAAGGGGCAAGTCCCATCACCTTCCACTCGGCATCGTTGATACGAAAACCAAGATAGGCCGTGATCGCAGAGAACAACAGCCCGACCGAATGCGGAAAGCGGATTTCCTGGTGCATTTCGATCTGGTTGCCGCGTCCCACGCCCCACGCCGTTGTCGTCCACTCACCCACGCCGTCCGCCGTGAGGATGGCCGCCTCTTCAAACGGCGACACGAGAAACGCGCTGGCCGCATGAGACAGGTGGTGTTGGCAATACAAAATATCTTTGTCAATGCCGAGGTTGTTTTGTATCTCCGTGCCGATGCGAAGACGCTGCCCAAGCCAAAGCGGAATCGCTTTGAGCCACGGGCGGTACGTCAGGGGCCAATACGCTAAGATCGTCTCGAGCATCCGGTTGAACTTGGTGAGCGGCTTTTCATAGAAAACGACGTGATCGACCTGATCGATCGTGATGCCCGCTTCACCCAAGCAATACGCAATCGCCAGCGTGGGAAAGCCGTTGTGGTGCTTCTTGCGGTTGAAGCGCTCTTCCTCGGCCGCGGCGACAAGCTGACCATCGCGCACCAGTGCCACGCCGGAGTCATGGTAGTAACAGGATATTCCTAAGACGATCACGGTGGTGCTGTCTGCCTCGTGTATAGTTTAGAAAGGTCGTTTGAGCCGCTCGATCGTTGGCTCGTGTCCCTTGTAATCTTCCCAGTAGGTTCCACCCGCGTGCAGCTTCTTACGAAGCGGATCGCCGCGCTTTACGATAATCGCAAAAACCGGTACCAGCACGAAGAACAACACGGTCAACATAATCGTCGACATGACCGTGCCGATCGCGGTGGCCACGGTCATCCAAACGACATAGATCGGCTTGGCCACCGCAGCCGAGGCATACGAGATGGTGCAAAGCATCACCCCGAGGCTCCAGAAGCAGGCGGCCACGATCTGCGGCGCGGCACCATCCCATGCAAGGTAGGACATCGGCTGCGACCGGTAGGCATGCACGCCCCAGAGCAGGGCACCCAGGATGCCAAAACCAAGCACCATCGCCCGACCAAACGCGCGAAGGTCTTTGACTGTGGGGTTTTTGTTGACGGTAAAAACTGACACGATTCTTTGTTCCTCAGGGGTCTATGGTAAGCCCTTTATACGTCGGCGAAGACCTCCTTCGGGTCGAGTTTTTTGACCAGAATCTCAGCCTCACCCAGGGCATGACCGGCCGGGAGTTCTTCCGCAGCGGCAGACCAAGATTCGTACCCGGCTGGCAGATTAAGCATTCTAGCGGCCTTTTCAGCCGTATGCGGCAGGAACGGAGCGATCAACGTGGTGAGCGTCCGAGCGGTCTGAAGACACACGTTGATCGCACGACCACAGGCGATCATATCCGTCTTGCGAGACAAAAACGGCTTGTTGAGGTCAAAATAGCCATTCCCAGCCCGAGCGAGGCCCATGACCTCATTCAAACCCGATTTGAAACGGCAGGCCTCCAGCTCTACCCCGGTCTTGTCCCGAATGGTCGCAAGGCGTGATAGCTGCTCGCGATCAACGTCGCCCCGCTCACCGGACTCCGGAACCTTGCCCTCGAAATACTTGTGGGCAAACGTCATGGTCCGGTTGAAGAAATTGCCGAACGCGTTGACCAGCTCGCCGTTGTTCCGTGTGACAAAGTCATCGATATCGAAAGCGGTTCGCGACTGCTCGGGCGCGATGGCCGTCAAATAAAAACGAAGCGGGTCCGGGTCGAACGTCTTCAGAAAATCTTCGATCCAGACGGCCGTCCCTCGGCTCTTGCTGATTTTCTCTTCATCCTTGCCGGGGAACTTGATATTCAGAAACGCATTCGAGACGACATTGTGCGGCAGTTGGTATTCGCCGAGCTCGCCCTGGATGCTGTCGCTATCGTGAGAGGCCAGCAGCATCGCCGGCCAGGTGATGGCGTGGAAGACGATGTTGTCTTCACCGATAAAATGCAGCACCTTGCAATCCGGATCTTTCCACCACTTCGCGTAGTCCGACGGGTCACCGCCCGCTTGCTCAAGCATGGCCGCCGTGAAAGACACATAGCCCGTAGGTGCATCGAACCAGACATAGAGCGATTTCCCCTCGGCATCCGGATCATCGAGCGGCACCGGCACGCCCCAAGTCAAATCGCGCGTCATCGCGCGTTCGGGCAGACCCTCCGCTTCGATGCGACCCAGCGATTGGTTGAGCACCGTCGTACGCCACGTTGCGCCGCACGCCTCGGTATCCTTCTTAGCGGCAAGCCACTCCGTAAGACGCCCTTGCAACTGATCCAGCCTCAGGTACCAGTGAATCGTCTCGCGCAATTCCGGCGTGGAACCCGTCATCACGCTCACCGGGTTGAGAAGTTCAGTTTGATCTACGGACCGACCACAGTCCTCACACTGGTCACCGAAAGCACAGTCACATTTGCAGTGCGGGCAAGAACCCTTGACGAACCGATCGGGAAGAAACTGCTGGGCCTCGGTGTCGTAAAGCTGCTTCGACTTTCGTTTGGTGAAAAACCCCTTCTCGTGGATCTTCAAGAACAGGTCCTGGCTCATCTTGTTGTGGATATCAACGTAATCGGGTTGGTGCGTGCCGCCGAAGATGTCGAACTCGATACCCAGACCCGAAAAATCGCGCTGCTGGGACTGGTTGAAATGAGCCGTCAGATCTTCGACGGTGCGACCCTGCTCGCGGGCGGTCTTGAGGGCGGCGACGCCGTTGTCGTCACTCCCGCAGACAAAACGCACCTCCGCACCGGTCGCGCGGAGGTAACGCACATAGGTGTCGGCCGGAAGATAGGCTCCGGCAATATGCCCCACGTGCAACCGCCCGTTGGAATAGGGCAGCGCCGCAGTGACCAAAAAACGCCTCTTGGACATCTAAACCGTCGATTTCAGTGTTTGGACAGCCTGAACCGGCGTCGCAACGCAACGCCACGGATGGGATTGTATACGGCCACACTGCGATGACAAGAATAGCGGTCAGGTTGGGCACGGCGCGTGCCGATGGAACCAATGTTTTGACGCGCCGCGTCGATACCTAGTATAATTAGGATACGGTACCGGGTTCACCGTTTTCATCAGTGAACCCCAGCAAGGTAGGCTGGCCGGAGTCGATTGAGCCACACACGGAATCGAGCCATGGATCAGGCAATGATAGCGATGTTCGGCATGCCCGGTGGCATGGAAATGGTCGTGGTTCTCGTGATCGCGCTGCTCATTTTCGGTCGGCGTCTTCCGGACGTAGCCCGATCCGTAGGCAAGAGCATCGTCGAGTTCAAAAAGGGGATCCGCGACGTCAAAGACGACATTGACGACCAATCCCGCCTGGATTCAACCACCACACCCACCCCAGACGACAAACCCAAACCCGAGTCCAAGCAACCCTAGTACCGAGTTTCACTCACTCTTTTCGCGTAGTTCGTCTAGTGTGATCTTATCGAGAGCGTCGTCAAAGTTGAAGACCTCGTCAAAGTCCTCGAGCGTGTCTTCCGGCTGCTTGCGCATCATATCAAAATCGATGAAGCCAAAGACGATGCGCCCGAGATCCCGCGTCTGATTGACGTTCCAATCGGCAAGAACAACGCGAGCCATCAGCCCCCACCGCTGCAGGGCGTAATCACGGAGCGACCAACACAACTCCCTACCGCCGACGTGCCGGTTGAGCTTGTCGCAGCCGCCGGCCGACTCGATCGCGCTGACCACCGGATCGGGAAGCTCACCGGAATGGTACATCGCAATGAGATCGTTCCAATCAAGGTCTTGCGTGAGGAGAAAATGATGCAGGTGCTTGTGGGCCGGGGTCTCCGGACCGTGGATCTGGTCGGCCGCGAAGCTGAGCCCCTCGCGCACGAAGAGGTAGGCCTGCTCAGGATACTTGCCCACGTGACGCACCAAATCTTGAAGCGTTTTTGCCGGTTGATCTACCATAGATGTCGAACCACGCCTTCTCTTGCCACACGACCCACGCTGTCGCCAACTACCCATCGGCACTAACCGAACGCCGAGACCCTAAGCCGCCCGCGCTTGCCATTCTACTTGGCCGAGGATGACGAAGCGTCACCACCGCCATCTTTCGGGCGACGCCTTGCCCCGCCACGACGCCTGCCACCACGACGGCGACGCTTGGGTGCCTCAGTGCCATCACCGGCGTTTCCGCCCGAATTGCCCGTGTGAGCCGGGCCGGTCGAGCTGGCCGAACCGTCGTTCGTGGTTCGCGGACGATCGGCCTGAGGCTTACCCTTTGGCGCATCCTTTGCGGATGACGCAGGGGTATCGGTTGGCGCTGCGGAGCCCTTCGCTTCTGCCCCCTTACCTTCTTGGGGCTTACCTTCGGAGCCTTGTCCTTCTTGCGGCTTGCCGGCATCCTCCGATAGCTTTCGCATCTGCGAGCGATCTCTCGGCGGACGCTTGCTCGGTGGTCGACTTTTACGTTCCGAAAGCGGTGGTGCCTCGGGCGGTTTCACGCCAACTTCGAGAATATCCTCCAACACGACAGCGACGTATTTGTTATCGTCGGTCCGAATCTGGACGATCTGCGTGATGATCTGACGGTTGACGACAACGCCCTCACCGTGCTCCGTTCGGATACGGATACCGTTTCTCGGCAGGCGCTTGTCGAGTTCCTCGTAAGCGACATGCTCATAACGGAGGCAACACTTGAGCCGTCCACAACGACCCGACACCTGAGACGGGTCGAGCGTCGCCTTTTGGACCTTGGCCATCCGCATGCTGACGGGACGCAGGGTCTTGAGAAACACCTTGCAACACACCTCGCGGCCGCAGGTTTCATAATCAGCCAGGAGCCGCGCCTCATCACGAGCGCCGATCTGACGCATTTCGATGCGCGTACGGTATTCGTGGGCGAGGTCTTTGACGATGCCGCGAAAATCCACCCGCTCCGCAGCGGTAAAGAAGAAAAGGATCCGCTCGCCGCCAAACAGTGATTCGCATTCGGCGACTTTGATGTCCAACCCGCTGCTTCGTGCCATTTGTTGGCACAACTGTCGCTTGGCGCGGTTGGCGATCTTGATATGGGCGTTTTCGGCCAAGTCTGCTGCGGTGGCTTCTCGCAGGATCCGACCCGCCCCGAAAATAAACGAGTCCTCGCCGCAAGACCGGACCCAGTCTTTCATCTGATCGCGCGTGACGGATTTGTCGCACCCGCCGCAGGTCAGTGAGACCTGCTCACCGATTTCAATCCCGCGTTTGGTTTGGATGACCACCCGCGCGCCGCAGGTAAACTTCATGTCAGGGGCGTGGGTGAACTCACCGATGTAGCGCATGTACCCAAACCGCACGGCCGTGGTGGGGTAGATCTTTTCCAACCCGTTGCCGCAGGATTTCTCCGAGGCTAGCCCCGTACCACTACCACAACTGCCGCAACCGCTGTGTTCGGGTGTCTCCGGCGGCTTGGCAAAAAGCTGTTCGAGGTTGACTGTCGTTTCGACCATACGATTCTTACCCTTAGCGAGCCATGGCACGGCCACCCACAAACCAATCAAATCAGACGCTAGCCCGCAAGTTTGTCCAAGGCGGCTTGCAAGTCTTTCTTGGGCCGAAGCCCAACGAACTTGTCGATGACCTCGCCCTTGTGAAACAGCATGACCGTCGGGATCGCGCTGATGGAAAAACGCACGGAGATGTCGCGGTTCGCATCGGTGTCGATCTTGCCGACTTTGGCCTTGCCTTCGTTTTCCGTAGCCAGCTCGTCGATCACCGGGATGAGCGCCTTGCAAGGGCCACACCACTCGGCCCAGAAATCGACCAACACCGGCTGATCCGATTCCATCACCTCGGCGTCAAAATTCTCGTCAGTAAACTCAAGTGTATTGGGTCCAGCCATGTCTTCTCCCGTCGGCTTTATTGCCGCGACAACCACGATCAAAATTCATTATCCACCCGCCGCATCGCGGGCCACCCATTTTAAGATCGCCATTCCGCCCGGTCAACACAACGCCCCAACTGCATGATTTCTACATGGTTCAAGGCTGGTTTGGGTTTGTTGTGGCACAACCCGGGCCTCTGCGCTCGCTATCTGGTGCGTGGGTCACCGTTACCGAAATCAAAGTTGAGTTGGATAGGCACGTCTCGCTCGGGGGCCTTGGGCTTTTTTGGGATGGCATCGATATTGCGGGATAGCGTGTTCAATCCGTACCGCTTCCGGGAGATTACGAAAAGCTGCTTAATGCTGTTCCAATACACGCCCGCCCCACGCATACGTTGACCAAAGCGGCTATCCGTCATCCTACCGCCGCGAAGGTCCCGGGTCCGCTGGATCACGCGATCCGCGCGAAGGGGCATGGCGCTACGAAGCCGAGACACAAAAACCGCCTCCACGCTGCCCGGCAGACGCAACGGCGAGAAACCGGCCGACGTCGCACCGGCGAGCGCCGCCTGTTCCAAGATTAACGGAACATCTTGATCGCTCAACCCAGGAATGATTGGTGAGATCATGACACCGACCGGGACACCGGCATCAACCAACAACCGAATCGCCTCGAACCGACGCGCAGGCGGCGGAGCCTGCGGTTCGATCAGGGCGCACGCCTCTCGATCGGCAAAGGGAATACTGATGATGACGCTCGCCCCAGCCTTCTTGTGGAGCTCGGCAAGTAGTTCGGCATCCCGCGCTATCAGAAAACCCTTGGTAATCACACTGACCGGGTTGGCAAACTCAAGGCAGACTTCCAGACAGCGCCGCGTGATTTGAAACGCGGCCTCGATTGGCTGGTAGCAATCTGTCGCCCCGGAGAACATGATCCGCTCCCCGCGCCAGGACCGGCTACGCAGCTTCTCGCGGAGTAGCTGCGGCGCGTTGGTCTTAACGACGAGCTTCGTATCGAAATCCGTTCCCGCGCCGTGGCCGAGATACTCATGGTAGCGCCGGGCGTAGCAGTAGGCGCAGGCGTGTTGGCAACCGCGGTAGGGGTTGAGACTCCAAGAAAACGGCAAGTCCGGGCTGTCGTTGCGCGAAAGGATCGAGCGGCTGGTTTCTTCATAAATCTCGATCTGCGCTACGGGGGGTGGTTCAAGCCACTCACGGCTCTCGGAGATATAGGGATTCGGCGGATTGTCGATACGGCTGAGCTTCATGGTCGAGTTTTCCAGCGTTGGCCCGTCATCAGTGAAAACGATTGGCCGAAGCCCGTTTCCCCATCTCTATCATATTCTGTTTTTGTTAGGGATGCAAGAATGGTAGGCCCGGACGCCGCGAACAGGACGCACCACAGAAGACTTCGCGTTCGAGACTTCGCGTCCGAATAGCCACCTTCGCTGGATGACGCCCGAAAACCCGTGGCGACGATGGTGACGCCGGGGCGAGAAACGACAGCGTTATTCAATTGATCGATCTCGGCGCGACGCATAGGTAATAGGTATAAGTACGTCTACACACTGGGCACCGCTAGCGAAGGACTCCAGTGGTCAATAATAACCCGCACACAAGCAACTTGCTTTCTATGGTGTACGATGCCTCTCTCAAATCTGCGGCTCATCTTTCTTGAGCCGGTAAACGACCGATAGGAACGCAACGCTTGATCCGCCTTCAGCGATTAGGAAACACCCTGAAAAATTAGACTTGAAACGCTTGCGACAGCAGCATCACAAATCGTAGCCTTGTTCGTAGCGGCCCATCGAGGGGTTCTAGCTAGCGCGGGCGCACGCGGAGCCATACTCTGGCTGCGTACGGTGCGAGGTTTTGGAATTCGCTGCCAACCGCCCACGTGACCGTCGAGACCGTGAAGAGGTCTTGATCGAACGCGATGTAAATGGTTGGTACGTTGGTACGAATGACTCGTCAGAACGCGCAAGAGTCGCTCGATAGTCCAAGTTGGCAACACTTCGACAAACAGAAGGTGCCAGCGGGGCGTAGCGCATGAGAAAGAACAAGTGAAAGGGAAAGTCATGAGACATGAAACAAGCCGAATGAGGCGCCGGGCCATCGTTGCCGTTCAGGTAGCCGTCAGTCTGCCGGTCATCCTGGGGTTCACCGCCCTGACGATTGACGTTGGCACGATGTACAACGCCCGAAACGACCTACAGCGTACCGCAGACGCCGCAGCGCTGGCTGCGATGGGGGCCATGGCCTTCACTGACATCGGTGACGATCCGCTTCCGGCGGCCGCAGCGGCCGCAACCGCCTTCGCCGAGAGAAATCTCGTAGCAGGCCACGAAATGACACTCGACCCGGGGACCGACATCATCTTCGGTCATGCATCGTATGACTCGGTCACGAGTTCGTACATTTTCACGCCGGGTGAAGACCCGCAAAACGCCGTACGTATCATCGCTCGAAAGACGGAGGATTCACAAAACGGCGCGTTGCCGCTTCTGTTCGCGGGAATCTTCGGCAAGTCGGCCACAAACATCAGCGCCCAAGCCGTGGCCATGTACGTAGACACACAGACCACAGAAACCGACTGCTGGGATGCCGTCCCCGATGGCATGACCGTGATCTGCACTGAAGTCAGCGACAGCGATAGCGA
>JAJRSR010000219.1 GCA_024278695.1 Planctomycetota bacterium
ACGCGAGCTGTGACCAGTCGGGCCACTCGTACATTGAGTTAGGCCCGGTCATGGGCCACATCAGTTCGAGCTTGGAGATCGGCGCGTCTTCGGTGCCGCGGTTCCACCAGCCGAAGGGTGAAGTGCCCATCGCGAGAAGTCGCCGAACGATACGCAACGCCAGATAAGTGAAAAGATTGACAAACACCCAGCAGACCGCAGCGAACACGAGGGAGACAAGTGCGTAAAAGCCAGCCTTCCACGGACGCGATAACGGATAAGAGAGCCCGCGCGAGAAGGTATCGAAGGCGTCTGAGCCTTCCGTGGCGACGGCCGGCCAAAACAGGCTACCGCCCACGAACAACCCGACCAACAGTAGCGCGATCACAAACCCGCCGAGCAGCGGGGCGACAAACAAGAGCCCGCCGAGAAGGTCACCGATCAAGGGAACACGCAGCAAGACCCCGTACAACAACAAGAGCACGGCCACGACAAGCATGAACCCGAGAGGGATGCACGGTGCCAGGAAGAACCCGCCGATCAGCTTGCGTTTCGCGTAGGAGAAGGCTTGGCTTATTGTGATTTTTTCATCGCGTGCGAACTGCACGGCCGAGATTCGACAGATCATGCCGCCTGCAAGAGACCAGATCAGCATGGATCCCACCGAGAGAAAGGCGAAGTAGACGAAATGGTAGCGTATCAACCACCAGACCCCATAACCCATCGCGACGACATTGCGCAGCGGACCTCTGGTAGCGTTGGATTCGAGATAAGCGCCGACGTGCGTGCCGGCCGCGACCGAGGAGCCGGGTAGAGACGAACCCATCAGCCCGAGGATGGCCCGACGCTCATGCAAACGAAAGACGCGAAAGATGCCGTTCTCACCCTCGGGTGGCTCGTAGTGCGTGCCGGTGTCGTGGGCGATCATCAGGCGTTCGATGGCATCTGGAGCGAAACGCTCGCCGCCGCCGAGTTTGCATATCGGGTCCAAAACACAGCCACCATAGAGCACCGTCGCCCACAGTCCGAGCAGGGCGATGATGAGCTTGGCCGGCTGAATTGCGATTCCCAACATACGGAACAGGTGGGCCAGTCCGATCGCGTCCAGCCAGTGTCTCGTGGGTGGTTTTTGGTTTGGGGTTTCTGACATCATTCGCTCCTATCGCGAGAGGGCTGAGTGCCGCTAATCAGATCTTCCAACGTCCGCTGCACAGAATCCGCGAGGGCACTGGCACCAAGCCCCGCGTTGGTGCCTTCTTGGATGCGCCGTACCAGTGCGCTACCTACGATCGCGCCATCGGCGAAGCCGCATACTTCGCGAACGTGGTCTGCGGTGCTCACGCCAAAGCCAGCGCAAATCGGCAGGGTTGTCAGTTCGCGCAGTGCCGCAGTCTCCGATTTCAATGTGTCCGCCAGTGACGTGCGTTCGCCGGTTGTGCCGGCCGTGGCGATCTGATAGACGAATCCGCTAGACCCCGCCACGGTGGCCCGAAGCCTGGCCGGGCTTGTCGTGGGCGCGACCAGCCCGATGTAGGACAGGCCCGCATCCTGCGCAGCCTTCGACGTCGGCGCTGATTCCTCCACGGGCACATCCGGAAGTATCACGCCGTCAAACCCGACGCGGCTTGCTTCTTCCATGAATCGGCGTAGCCCAAGTCGGTGAACCATAGAATAGGAAAGCATGGCGATGATCGCGCAGCTTATGGTAGATCGAAGCTGCGTGACCATATCGAAGGTGTGCTGAAGCCGATGGCCACCGGCGAGCGCCGCGTGAAACGAAGATTGAATCACGGAGCCATCGGCGATCGAGTCCGAATAGGGGATCCCGATCTCGACGGCGGCTACGCCAAGACGATCCGCGCGGCGGACGAACTCGGCCGTCGCGGCAACGTCCGGAAACCCGCTCGTGAAGTAGGGTAACAGGGCACCGTGTGGCCGGCTCGCGGCTAGTTGTGCTTCGATTCGAGATGCTACCATGCATGGCCCCGGCGAACTAACATCCTATGGCCGCAGTAGTTAGATCCGCATCAGCGGACGCAGGCGATCACGATCGCGGCAGCCAATCGACGACCTCTACCATAACCGAACCTTTTCGCTCCCGTAAGGTGCCCGGAAATTGTGACACGGGAGGGGATGATTCTTTTCTTTTGATAACGCCGATGATAGAATGTAAGCGTCTGCTGGGCGTGGCTTCCATGTTCGATACGGGAGCGTAATTGCCTGAGCCTTTCGCAGACCCATGGGGACCCAAGCGATTGGGCTAAACGACGTACCGGCCCCTTTTGAGGTTGGCGGTCCGAGCCTGACCGGGTTACCCGCTGTTGTTATTTTGGGTTCTGCAGTTGGCTTCCGACGGCATCGCGGCGGTTTCGCCTGACGGACGCAAAGGGGGGCCCGTGCTTCGGCGCGGGCCTTTTCTCATGGTCAACCGCTTTGCCGTTGCTGCCTCGGCGGGTGTGTCGTGCAGGTCGGCCTTTGGTAACGTATAATCCTTGCCCATGTCCAAGATCATTCTGTTTGAAGATGTGGGTTGCCTCGACTTGCAGCCGCTAACGAGCTGGCGAAGCGTGTTTGAGCTGCGCCTCGGCCGACGCACGTTGTTCGAGGAAATCGGATATGTCCTGAAGCGTCCGGTCTCCGGGATCTGGACGCGAGACTGGATGGCCGCCGTGGCAGCCGAGCGCTGCCGTGTACCGGTGAACAATTGCGCTAACGCGGGCGATGTCCTGGTGAATGGGCGGTGGCTGCCGGATGGTCCCGTCACTTTCCCGCCGGCACCTTGCGTGGGGCGCGTTGACGGCACCGTGGCGTTTATCGTATGCGATCAACCCCTTGCCGGAAAACTCGGCGCTTTGGATTTGTTGAATGATGACCGCTGCGCCGCGGCGTTGGACGGCGTGCCGGCGGTTGAGACCGGTGGTCGGGTGGTTCGGTACCCGTGGGATATGATCGCGGATCTATCCCGGTGGTTGACGGGCGAGTGGTGTGATGCGGACGCCTCGGTGGAGATTGAGCTTGATACGCGTGTGACGCTTGCGGCGCGGGATCGTATTCACATCGGTGAGCGCGCGACCGTTCATCCGACCGCCTCGATCGACGCTTCTGGTGGCCCCGTGTTTATCAGTCATGACGTGACGATCGGCGCGCAGGCTGTGATCGAAGGGCCGGTGTACCTCGGTCCGGGCACGTGCATCAATCCGCGAGCTTGGCTGCACGGCGGTAATGCGATCGGTCCCGTGTGCAAGGTCGGCGGCGAGATCGACGGGTGTATCATCTGCGGCTATTCCAACAAGCAGCACGATGGGTTCCTTGGCCACGCCTATGTGGGTTGCTGGGTGAATATCGGCGCGGGCACGAACAACTCCGACCTGAAGAATACCTACGGGTCCATTCGCGTGCCGGTGAACGGCGTACCCGTTGATACGGGTCAGCAATTTTTTGGTGCGATGATCGGGGATCATGCCAAGCTCGGTATCAACACGACGTTGGCCACCGGCGCGGTGGTGGGGTTTGGCGCGGTGGCCGCGACGGCGAAGGTGTTACCGAAGTACCTACCCGCGTTCAGTTGGCAGACCGATGATCGTGCCGAACGCGGCGACCTGTCGAAATTGATAGAAGTAGCAGCCACCGTGATGCAGCGACGGCAAGTGACCATGACCCACGCGGAAGCCGCACTGTTCCGAGAGCTTCACACGCAGGCGTAACGCCGAAGCTTCAGAAGTTCTTCTATTATATGCCGGAGTGTGGTCCGCAGCGTCGGTCAGGTCAGTCAGCACCCTCTTCCGGCGCGTTCTCGACGACGTATTCAAACCGTTCGCGGAACTGCTGCGGTGTCATCTTCGCTTCGGTTGCCAGTGCTGCGAGTGTTTTCGGCGTGGTGAAATCACCTTTTTCCAGTCGGATCATGTAGGCCCGCGCCACGGTGTACGAGTAGCTTTTCATGTCAACGCGGCGGATCGCCGTGCGGTTGGTTGCGGGGTCCACCATGGCCGAAAACGGAATCGGGACAAGATTGCCGTCTTGCAAAGTCACCATCACACCATTTGATAGGTTTGTTTCGGATTCCAGAAGCAGTCGCACGCCGCCGTGCCCGATATCACGCGTGTAACACAAGTCGGAAGTGGCCGGTCGTGCGCAACGTAGCTCATACCCCACCTCATGTCCGATGATCGTTAGCTTATCGTGGCGGTTGGCGAAACGTCGAGACACTTCCTCTTTCAGCAAGAGTGCGAGCGAAACCTCTGACAGCCTCGGGTGCCCGGCCGCGTCCACCGGAACCTCGTGTCCGAGTAGCTCGGACAGTTCCGCGCGATCACCCAGTTGATAAGCGAGCCCCTCAGCCAGCACGGCCACGCCGTCATGCCGGCCAGCGACGCGCCGTTTGAGAATGGACCCCTCGATGATATCTGCGATCTCGCGGATGGTGGTGCCGCTGGGAAACTCTTCGGGGATAATCGTGAGGGTGGCACCAGCGGATTTGCCAATCCCCAGCGCCAGAAACCCGGTGTTGCGCCCCATAGTCACCGTGATGTACCACCGCTGTGTGGTTCGTGAATCCTCCATGAGGTTGGCGATGATGGCTGATCCCTCGTGGCGGGCGGTGGTAAAGCCGAACGTCGGCGTATCACCCGGCAGTGGGAGATCGTTGTCGATCGTCTTGGGGGCGTGGACGATGCGGATGCGGTCCTTCATGCTTTCCGCGATGAACCGTGCACTCATCGCGGTATCGTCACCGCCGATGGTGAGCAGGTGGGTGACGCCGAGTTCAGTGAGCCGATCACACACGCGGCGGATGCGCTGCGGATCGGGTCTTGCCGCCTTCGTTGCCGCGAGCGTGGCCTGGTCCAGCAGGCTCGCCCGCGCCGTGCGAAGGATGGATCCGCCATCGAAGTGAATCCGGCTCGTGTTCGCGATGGTCAACTCAGTCACGTGCTTGGCCGGGTCGAACTGCTCGGCCGCCAAATGTGCGAAACCGTCATAGAATCCTAGAACGGCCATTCCATTGTTGACGGCTTCAATGGCGGCCGCTCCAATGACTCCGTTGATGCCCGGGGCCGGTCCGCCGCCCACGACAATGCCCATGACTGCTTGTTTCACACGGATTGCCCTTTTTGAGATTATTGCATGAACCTTCCTTACTATCGGCATGAACCGGTGAAAAGCCAAGGCGACCTCACGCGCTGGGCGGTCGCTGTTGTGGTTTTTGGTCGTTCCATACGGGCTGCCGTGTGGCGAGAACGACACGCTACGGGAACTGACGTAACAAACAGCCTCCTGAGGAACAACCATGACCATAGCACTAGCCATCGGGGCCGCGCTGCTTTTGGCCTTTGCCAACGGTGCCAACGACAACGCCAAGGGCGTGGCCACACTCATCGGTAGCGGCACTTGCTCACTTCGCGCGTCTATCTACTACGCGGCCGGTGCCACGTTTCTCGGGTCGATCGTGGCCGTGTTCCTTGCCGGGACGCTTGTGGCGAAGTTCAGCGGCAAGGGGTTGGTGGATGCGTCCGTTATCACGACGCCGGCGTTTTTGACCAGTGTGGCCGTCGGCGCGGCGCTAACGGTGCTGCTCGCGACGCGTATCGGCATGCCTATTTCCACCACGCATGCGTTGGTCGGCGGAATCTGCGGGGCTGGATTTTCGGCCGATGCCCTTTTCGCCGGGAACATCGTCAAGGCGTTTGTCGTGCCGCTTCTGGTTGCGCCGCTGTTGGCGCTGGTGCTGGCCGCGCCGTTGTATGCGCTGTTTCGCGCGGCGCGGTCTCGTATGGGTATTACCAGCCGAACGTGCGTCTGTATCGAGAAGGAATACCATCCGGTGAGCCTATTGGGCGACGGCGCAGTGATTTTGGAGGCCACGGGGGTAAAAGTTTCCGACGAGCACGACGCGTCGCGGTGCCGCGAGCGGTACGATGGCGCTTTCGCTGGTATTGATGCGCAGCGCGTCCTGGATGGTTCACACTTCGTTTCCGCCGGCGCGGTCAGCTTCGCGCGCGGGCTCAACGATACGCCGAAAATCGCGGCCGTGATGATTGCACTCGGAGCTGCCAGCAGCGGGTTGGGGCTTTCCTTGGTTGGGGTTGCAATCGCGGCTGGCGGGCTGTTGGCCGTGCGGCGCGTGGCGCAGACGATGAGCTACCGGATCACGGAAATGAACGACGGTCAAGCGTTTACGGCCAACCTCGTGACGGCGTTTTGCGTCTTGGTCGCGTCGCGCTTTGGTGTGCCCGTGAGCACGACACATGTCAGTTGCGGGAGTTTGTTCGGGATTGGCATCGTCAATCGGAAGGCGCACGTCGGTATGATCGGCACCATTCTTGCGGCCTGGGTCACGACGCTACCCGTGGCGGCCGGTTTGGCTTATGTGACGTTTATCTTGCTGCGATAGGGCCGCTCCATGCGGAGCGACAACAGCCGTCGCGCTGCACATCCCCGACCCGTAGACCTCGGCCTGCGCGATGCGACGACAGGACGACAGTCGGCCACGCTTGTTACACTATGATTGATACGGCTCTAGGACGCGGCCGGTTCGGCCTCTGTCGCCTCGGCTGCTTCTTCGGCGGGCTTGTTCTTGTTCCGCTTCTTCTCGCGGTGCTCTTTGGAGCCAGCCGCCGCTTTTTCCCACAGGGCGTAGGCTTCCTTCTTCTCGCCGCGTTTCCAGGCAGCCGCTGCGTTGACTCGCATTCGGTGAAAGGCTTTTGTCGGTCTTGGCATCGTTACTCGTCGCTCTTTTTCGGATTCGTTACCATGCCGGAAGCACACCGGCCCGTCGCACTCCGAGCGGGCATACGTCTGCCCTGCCCGAAGGTGCGAACATGGGATTCTAACAGATTCCACAGGCAACGCCACCCGGCGTATTCCGCGGCTGTTCACCGAAAATAGGCCATGCGGGCCGTTCTCGGGGCCGCTCCGCGATTGTGCGGTGGCTCGGAGGTATCATTCCGACCGAGGACGTCAGTTGCCGGCGTCGGGACGGACGGCTCTGGATCGCAACATCACCGTTCCCGCGGCAAGAAGCAGCAGCGTCATCGCGACCAACCCCCAGTCGCTAGCGGCCGGAACATTGCTCAGGGCGCTGAGGATATCCTGGAACTCGGCCGAGCAGCAGTAATCCGGTTGTTGGCCCGTGAAGAGGCATCGCCACATGCTGGGAACATCAAGCACGTCGTTCGCCAGGTCTTCCGTGTTTACCACGCCGTCGCAGTTGATATCACACGACGACAGGCAACACGTGCAATCACCCGAGCGGCAATTGAAAATGCAGACGGCATCACCAATGTCCACAACGCCGCTGTTATCGACGTCGGCGCTGCAGACGCAGGGATCCGGTATGGGTAGCGTGCAATCGACGGCGGCACACACGAGGCCTTGGTTCCACGTCCGGTCGGCGGCGTTGCAGTTCGCCTGAATCGCAGCTTCCTGGCAGGTTCCATTGCCAAGGCAGCAGGAGCCGGTCGGTGGTGCGGGGCAGGCTGCGGTCGCGCAGTCTAGCCCTTCGTTCCATGTCTGATTGGCCTGGCCGCAATCGGCCTGGAGCACGTTCTCGGCGCAGGTGCCGAAGTCAAGATCGCAACAAGCGCCTACGGGCAATGCGGGACACCCGGCGGTTGCACAGGTGAGCCCTTCGTTCCAGATTTGGTTTGCGGCACCGCAGTCAGCCTGGAACTCATTTTCGGTGCAACTGAGAGTATCAACCTGGCAACACGCACCGGTCGGCAGCGGGCAGCAAGTCTCAGCGGGCATTCCGGTGAATCGACACAACCAGGCGCTGGGATCGTTGGCCGGGTCGTCGCCGATATCGCCGGCATCTACCACGCCGTCGCAGTTGATATCGCATGAATTAACGCAACAAATGCAGTCGCCATCACGGCAAGTCGCGATGCACGCGCCGTCAATGAGATCCACAACGCCGCTATTATCGACGTCGGCATCGCAGGCGCAGGGGTCAGGTATGGGTAGCGTGCAGTCGATGGCGGCACACGCGACGCCTTGATTCCACGTTCGGTCGGCGGTGTTGCAGTTCGCTTGGACTGCGGCTTCCATGCAGGTTCCATTGCCGAGGCAGCATGCGCCGGTCGGCGGTGCGGGGCAGGCTGCGGCCGCGCAGGTGAGCCCATCGTTCCACGTCTGATTGGCTTGACCGCAATCTGCCTGGAGCACGTTCTCGGTGCAGGTGCCAAAGTCAAGATCACAACAAGCGCCTACCGGCAACGTGGGGCACCCGGCGGCGGCACAGGTGAGCCCTTCGTTCCAGATTTGGTTTGCGGCACCGCAGTTAGCTTGGATCACATTTTCGGTGCACGTACCGGAATCAACCTGGCAGCACGCGCCGGTCGGTGGTGGGCAGCAAGTTTCAACGGACCCTCCAGTGAACCGACATTGCCATGCGCTGGGATCGTTAATCGGGTCGTCACCGATGTCGTTTGCGTCAACCACGCCGTCGCAGTTGACATCGCACGAACTGATGCAACACGTGCAGTCACCATCGCGACAAGTCGCGATGCACGCGCCGTCAATGAGATCCACAACGCCGTTATTATCGACGTCGGCATCGCAGGGGCATACGCCAGCCTGAGCGAATTGCGGGCACGCCAATAGTACGAACACAAACACCGATACGCGTGACATATTTCGGTCCATGGTCACTTCCTCCAGCAAGTATGAACAACCAGAACGCGTGATGCTTGCCCGGTCCATAGTAATGCGGTAACCGTTCACGGGGTAAGAACGGCCCTCAGACGCCATCAACAGGGTTTCCTGCGGCGAAGCACGCCCGCAAAGAGCCGCTTCTCATGTGGTTCGTCACGAAACACCTCGTTTTACAGGGTCGCGACCCCGTGAACGGTTACGTAATGCGTAAGGGGCAGACAACTGCATCCTACCAGAGCGACACCGAGCGGCACAACAAAAAAATGGTGAAATTGCTCGAAAAACTGAAAAAGCGGCTGATGACTCGGATTTGTTCCATGTTGGCGGTATTTCCCTCATTGGCATCATGTGGCTTGGCGTGCGCCGCAGTGCCGTGCGCCCCGGTTTGGCCATCCGGCGAGTCTGACGAGATGCGTATCAGATACGACATCTCCTTGCAGTATTTAACGTGACAATCCCCAGGTGAGTGTACATACTCGG
>JAJRSR010000220.1 GCA_024278695.1 Planctomycetota bacterium
ACCATCGATGATGCCGTGGCCTGTACGGACGATAGCTGCGACGAGGTCAACGACGTCATCGTCAACACACCCAACGACGCCAATTGCGACAACGGGCAGTTCTGCGACGGGGCCGAAACATGCCACCAGACACTCGATTGCCAGAGCGGAACCGCACCAACCATCGATGATGCCGTGGCCTGTACGGACGATAGCTGCGACGAAGTCAACGACGTTATCGTGAACACACCCAATAACGCCAACTGTGACAACGGCCTGTTTTGCGACGGGGCCGAGACCTGCCACCCGACGCTCGATTGCCAGACCGGCGCGGCCGTATGCACGGCGACTTGCGAGCACTGTGACGAATCGGGCGGCACGTGCGAACTGTGCATCCTGGACCTGGACTTCAACGGTGTAATGGGTACCGGCGACTTTGCCCTCTTCGCCTCATGTTTTGATGGTTGCTACCTTCCAACCGATGCGTGCGCGGCGTCCAACTTCGACGGTGACGCCGGCATTTGCGTGGGCACGGGCGACTTCTCCGGTTTCGTCGGGTGTTTCGGGCTGACCTGCGGTGCATGTGCGAACTGTTCCGGTCCACCGCCCGGAAGTGTGGCGGGCCGGAGCTTCTCCACCGATGCGGCCGCCGCCATCAGCCTTGTGACGGTCCGCGTGCCCACCGCCGAAGATACCCTGGCGGTGCTGCCGCCGTCGCAAGCCTCATTCCGGATCAACCAGCCGTTTTTCGTAGAAGTATGGGCCACTCAATCCGGAACATGGACGACCGACGGGCTCGCGGCGGTGTATGTCGATCTAAGCTTCGACGGTCAGGCGTTGGCAGCAGAGTACGTCGTACCTGGTGCTTCGATGTCCACCTTCGCCGACGGCGTGATTCAGTCCGGGTCGGGCTTGGTTTCGCAACTGGGCGGTTGTGCCAACTTGGATTCGCCGGATCTCGGTGCTAACGGGAATTGGGTGCGTGTGGCCACGCTTGCCGTCCGAACGATGACCAGCGGCTCGGTCACACTGACGACAGCCCCGAGTGACCCGATCCACGGGGTGGCCGTCGTCAACGAGATGGGCAATCTCGACGCGGCCCGTATCGATTTTGGCGCGACGGTCGTGAATATCGTGTCGAAACCACGGCCGGGCGACGGTACACGCCAGATCAGGGGTACTGAATAGAATTGAAAGCGTCGATTCTGCGGCGAAGTCAATGAGAGGGGAATAAGAGACGATATGCCATTGATGAGGTCCTATTACCAAAACGCATGGCTTCAGCGACCCTGGTTGGTGCTGCTTGCACTTGCCGCCGCACCGGTATTCCCGGCGGCCGCACAAGGGGGAACCGGCACGCATGTTGAACTGATTCCCCTGCCAGTAGCCGGCACCAGCGACACGACGACCACACTACCTGTGGCCGTAAGTCAGGTTGACTCCGGTGGCTCGTTCGTGGTGGAAGTCTGGGCGCAAACAGACGATCCACAAGGCCTTTCGTCCGTATCGACGACCATCCAGTTTACGCAGTCCGTCGCCATGGTCAGCGGCGTGACCCATACCACACTCTTTTCGCAATTAACGGGAAGCGACGTGGACAATGTCGCGGGTACGATCGTGGGACTGACCGGCTCGCACCTGAGCACCTGTGCCGACCAAGTCGGTGTCACACCGATGTGGGGCCGCGTCGCGATTTTGGATATGCAGGCCATCGGCTCGGGCACGTTGGTCGTCGCATCTGCTGATACGGGGCTACTCGCGTTCGGCACCGCGATCTGCGGCGTTGGCGATCTTCTTCCGTCTCAGGTGACGTACGGTTCCGCGGCGCTCACCGTGGCCGGAGCACCCATACCCACCGTTTCGGAATGGGGTCTTGTCGTTTTGACCCTCATGTTGATGTCAGCCGGCACCGTGGCTATCCTGCGGCGAGCACCCTGCGCGTAGGGCTTTTGTCACGAATGCGCGTCATCCACGGTGTCGCCCCCTTTCCCTGGTTCAACCGACAGTATCTTTGCACTATGATCCGCCTGTTCTGTATAGCGGTATAGTCTCAACTGTTCGTAAGCCAGAGGCGGAAACATGACACGCACGCTCACGCTAACCCTCGCCGCACTCATGATGCACGCCCCCGCGTTCGCGCAGAAGCGCATCGACCCCCTCGACTGTTGGGCGCAATGGCGTGGTCCGCTTGGCACCGGCGTCGCACCGCGCGGCAAACCGCCGATCCAATGGAGCGAGAACGAGAACATCCGATGGAAAACCGCGCTACCCGGACTCGGCCACTCCACGCCGGTTGTCTGGGGCGACCGCATCTTCTTGACCACGGCCATCCCGTTCGGCGAGAAGGTTGGTGACGCGGACGCGCATCAACACGCACACGGTGCCCACAACAACACGGCGGCCGACCGAAAGATGAACTTCGTCGTGATGGCCATCGACCGCCGCGACGGCACGATTCTTTGGCAAAAGACGGTACTCCGCGAACGACCTCACGAAAGCACCCACGAAACGGGAAGCTGGGCGTCGGCCTCTCCCGTCACCGACGGCAAACGGGTCATCGCGTCGTTCGGCTCGCGCGGCATCTTCTGCCTTGATATGAAGGGGGAACGCCTTTGGCAGCTCGACCTCGGCGACATGCGTACCAAGCACGGGCACGGCGAGGGAAGCTCCCCCGCGTTGCACGGGCATGTGCTCGTGGTCAACTGGGATCATGACGACGATTCCTTCGTGATGGCCATCGACTCGCGAACCGGGAAGCCACTCTGGCGAACGCCGAGAAACGAGACGACGTCCTGGTCATCGCCGTTGATTGTCGAGGTTGATGGCAAGCCGCAGGTGATAATCAGTGCGACGAATCGGGTGCGCGGCTATGACCTTGTTACGGGGCGTGTGATCTGGGAGTGCGGCGGATTGTCGGGGAATGTGGTGGCCACACCGGTCGCGGCTGGCGGCATGGTTTACGCTGCAAACAGCTATGAAACTCGGGAGATGCTGGCCATCCGGATCGCAGGGGCCAAGGGCGACATCACCGGCACCGACGCGGTCCTGTGGACGCGCCACCGGAACACGCCCTATGTGCCGTCGCCGGTACTGATCGGGAACGCGCTTTGCTTTTTGAAACACTACCAAGGTATTTTGACGTGCGTGGATGCAAAATCCGGCGAGGTGCTCCTGGGTCCGGAGCGTTTGCCCGGCGTGGACAACGTCTTCGCCTCACTCGCGGGTGCGGATGACCGCATCTACATCACCGATCGCGACGGCACGACGGCCGTCATCCAGCGCGGCACCAAGCTCAACGTGCTCGCCCAAAACCAACTGGACGATTCCTTCTCTGCATCACCGGTGATCGTCGGCCGCGATCTGCTCCTGCGCGGCGAGCGGCATCTCTATTGCATCACCAACGCCAAAGGTAATTGACCGGCGCATCAATCCTCGGTGTCTTCCGGCCCGTCAATCAGAAGCAACCCACGGTGTTCAGGTCTGAATAGACGGAATCCGACATCAAGCAGATGCGGACGCTGCTTTCGTTTCCGCCTCACGACCTGACCGCCATCGTCGATGAGGTTTTCGTTGACGGAATAGATCACGATCCCCTCGTCAATGATCGCGAAACGCATCGCCTTCCCATCGAACGGATCCACCGGCACTTCGCCCAAGAACTCCGGCACCAACTCATCCAGTGACGTCGGTAGGCGACCTGACTTCAACCGAAACCGCTCCGCAGCCAGAGCTGCGATGGCACACCGTAGCTCGGCCTGGAGACGCACGTTGAGAATCACCGCCCGTATCAGGCTCGGCAACATGACGCGAACCAGAGCCTGCGTGACCGGCAGCTTTGGTGCCTCGACTTCGATTCGTTGGGCTGCCTGGATCAGCGCCACGGGATCGTCGACGGCATCAACCAACCACGAATACATTTCGACGCCACAGGCTTGGTTGTGTCTCACGAACATAGCCGGCAAAAAAGGCAGGACAACCCCCTCACCGCCGCCCCCGTCAATCGACATTAACTGAGAAGGCGAGATTTTTCCGGCGGCAAGTTCGTCACATGTTCCCACAAAAAAAGCTCGCTCCCCCCAGAGCGCCCACTTCATAGGGCTTCGGCCGAGCGACCCAGCCAACGTGGTAGTCAAGCGGTTTAGTGTTGCTACGTCCAGTTCACCCACGCGCAGCGTATCCTCCACGGTCTTGACGGCTAGGGCCTGCACGGCAACTTGCACCAGCCGGCCAATGAGCGAGGGATGTTCGTTCAGCGTCGCACTGATGGCGATCTGAAGATGTACGGCGTCTGCCGCCCCCGCTGTGTCTCCATCGATCAGCCGAAGCATACCGTCGAGACGTGCCAACTTCGCGGCCGCACGCACATGAGTCAGTTCGGGAAGGATCATAGAAAGCACGCCCTTTCCCGTATCCTTCTTCAGATCGAACCGCCCGCCGGGCTTGTCGCGAAGCGTGAGCAGTTCGGTAAACAGGTCACGGTGTCGCTCCAGGAACTCGCGAGACGGCACGATCAAGTCGCGGGGGATACCCTCGAAGAAACTGGGTTTCGGCTTCCGCCCCGCGAAGACAAACACGTCGCCTTCCGGACGATGCCCACCCATTTGTTTGAGTCGATCAGCCAAACGGTTGATGACCAACGCGCTGTTTTGGTCGTCCGGAACGATTTCCCGCAGTTCTTCGATTTCATCGAAGGTTAGTGGGCTCCCGGCTGCCCGAAGTTTTTCGGCGTATCGCTGCCACCTTGCTTGAGTCACATGACCCACAAAATAGATCACGCAACCGGTTACCAGGGCCAACAAGCCGAGAACAATCAAGACCTTGACCGACATCGGCCACGATGACTTTGAATTTTCTGACGGGTTCAGCATTGTTGGACCTCCCACAAAACGCCAAACAAAGATTCGCGCCGGAATAGTGACGGCTCGCGGGCCTTGGTGTTATTATCCAATTATCCCTATAATAGCGCGGCGCAATGCATTGACTTCGGCCATTCTACGCCGACGCCCCGTTCGATCCAGCCGGTACCGGCGTCTTTCAACGAGGACCAAGCCGTGTGGGATCGCCACTTGGGTTTATCTGGGATGCAAGACAGATGGGGCGGTTGTACGTGGGGTGGCATGGACAAGCGTCGCGGCCATGGCATGGCGAATACAGAAAAGGCTCCCGAGGCGACGCTTGCCCGTGTTCTCCCTGTTTGGTCATCACGGGCAAACGCCGCAAGCTGCATCCATCGGATCGTCGGAAGCCCGATCCTGCGGCGTTTGTCCATGCCACCCATCTGGCCGCCACCCATCCGCCAATTCGGTCTTGCACCCGTTTATCTGCTACCTGATGCCATCGGAACGACCATCGTGTACGTTATGGCCAAGTTGCGAGACCGCGCAAATGGATGAAGGTGCTATTACGAACGCCGCAGACATTGTGATCGTCGGAGGCGGGGCCGCCGGGCTGGCCACGGCGATCTTTGCCAAACGGCTGATGCCTTCCCGCGCCGTGGTCGTGCTCGATGGCGCTAAGAAGCTCGGCGCGAAGATCCTCGTCTCGGGTGGTGGTCGGTGCAACGTCACCAACTGCGTCGTCACGCCAACCGATTACTTTGGCGGCAATCCGAACGTCATCAAACGCGTGCTGGCTGCCCTGCCCGTCGCGCGTACGGTCGAGTTTTTCCGAGAAATCGGCGTCGAACTGTACGAGGAGGAACACGGAAAACTCTTTCCCACGACGGACAAAGCCCGCACCGTGCTCGAAGCGATGATGCGTGAGGCATCGCGTCTCGGCGTGCGTATTCTTCCCGAACACCGCGTCACCGCCCTTAGCCATGACGCCACGGGGTTTCAGATCAACACCGAGGCCGCGACGCTTTCCGCTGGCAGTGTCGTCTTGGCCACCGGAGGGCGATCACTACCGAAAACGGGTAGCGATGGCTCGGGCTACGCGCTGGCACAAGCCCTGGGCCACACGCTGATGCCGCTGACGCCCGCACTCGTGGCGTTGGTGCTCGATGGCGGCTTTCATGTGCCACTGTCTGGCATCTCCCATGAGGTCGAACTGACGGTGGCGTCGGCCGGCACCAAACCCATTCGTGCCGACGGCGTGTTGCTGTGGACGCACTTCGGAATCAGCGGACCGGCCACGCTGGATATATCGCGTCACTGGCACCGGGCACGCATCGAAAAACGTGACGTCGCCCTGTTCGCAAACCTCCTCGGCGGTAAAGACGCCGCAACCGTAGAAGCCGAACTGCTGGTGATCGCTTCATCCCACCCTCGGATGCAACTCGCCAACGCCCTGGCGAAGCTGATTCCGTCACGTCTGGCGGATTCCATCCTGAGCGTCTTAGGTGTCTCCGGGGCGACCGCGATGGCCCACCTTTCAAAGGAGGTTCGACGCAAGGTGGTGAAGGCGTTGGTCCGCTGGCCCCTGCCCGTGCGGGACAGCCGAGGCTACACACACGCCGAAGTCACGGCCGGTGGCGTGCCCTTTGTGGAGGTCGATACCCGCACCCTCGGCTCCCGGAAGTGCCCCGGCCTCCATTTTACGGGGGAGATTCTTGATGTTGACGGTCGAATTGGCGGATTCAACTTCCAGTGGGCCTGGGCCAGCGCCTGGGTCGTCGCAACCGCGATGGCGCGGATCGCCAAGCCCAACAAACCCGCTACACCATAGTGTTATTGCCGGCCGTACCGCCCTTTGGACTCGGCCCGGTACCGACCTGTCGGGAGTTGTCGGGAGGCGTACAAAGTGCTCACAGCGACGCGAATACTCGGCCGAAACACGCGAAGACGTGTATACTGGTCACCGGATGGTAACAGTGCGTCCGCACGGACGTCTGGATTAGCAACCGAAAGCGTCAGTAAGCTGTGTCCGTAGAACCGTCATGAATGAAGCCATACAGACCACCCCGCTCGGTGTACGTCATGCACTCTTGATGTACGCGTCCCCGCGAAGCGTATTTGCCCGCGTGGAAGATACCGGTGCGTACGGCTGGTCGCTCGCCACGCTGATCCTACTCGTCACGCTGATCGGCTACGCTCAGATTCAAACCGGGTTGATCGACCGCAACGTCGCGATCCAAACTGAGGCGCAACTGGCCGAGCTCGAAAAGACGCAGGCCGACCTGCTTGACCGCGCCGAGCTGCGCGATCGCATGGAGAGCATCCACAAGCAGGCGGAGTTCACGCGTATGATGGTGCGTCTGGGTGTTGTGATCGCCGCCCCCTTACAGTTCCTGGTCTCGTTCCTTCTGATCTCGGCCGTCCTGTACGCGGCCGTGGCACTCACGGGCCGAAAGCCGGAGTACCAAACGCTGATGTCGATCTGCGTGTTCGCGGGGTTCATCGAACTTGCGGGCTATGCGTTGCGGCTGGGGATGATGCTCTACTACAAGACCACAGAGGTGGATACGACGCTCGGGGCGTTGGCCGCCCCCGGCAAACCGTCAGTACTGGCCGCCGTCGATCCGTTTCAGATTTGGTTTTGGTTGCTAGTGGCGACGGGGCTCATCGTCACGCAACAGCTTAGCAACAAAATGGCGATCACGATGTGTGTCGCCATCTACCTTCTTTCGTTCGGAGCCCGCGCCGCGATGCAGTTCGCCGGCACGGGAGCCTAAGTTGCAAGGCCCGCTGCCGGCGGTGGTCGATTGACTACCGCTGCACGGAGATGATTTGATGAAAGCAGTTTTGACATTGGTGGTACTGGTGGTCGTTTGTGGTGGCATCTTCGCGTTGGGAACGCTGAAACAGAAAGCGACCGACAAACCGATTCTCAACGTCGCCGAGGACGTCGCGTTGACGGTCAACGTCTCGCAACCCGAGCGCGGCGAGATCACGCGCCTCGTACAGGCACCCGGTGACGTGGAAGCGGTGCTCGAGGTCGATGTGAGCAGTGAGATCGTCGCCAAGATCGTCGAGATGCCCATCGAGGAAGGTGACTTCGTCAAGGCAGGTGACTTGCTCTGCCGCCTTGACGACTCCCGCCTACGGGCTGAGGTTGAGTCCGGCGAAGCGCGTCTCGCCCAACTACAAGCCGCGATCGTCCAAGCGCAGGCCGACGAGGAAAAAGCCGATCGCGAACTCTCCTGGCAATACGGGCTCTACGAAAGCGAAGCGACGTCCGAAGTGGAAATCCGCGACTACCGCACGCGCCGTGACATCATGCGTGCCATTGTCAAGCAACGAAAGTATGAGCTTGTTCAGGCCGAAGCCGTGCTTCGCCGTTTGAACGAAGACCTTCTGAAAGCCGTCATCCGCTCGCCCATATCCGGTGTCATCGCGAAGCTCGCCGCAAAGCAAGGCGAGGTCGTAGTGACGGGCACAATGAATAACGCCGGGACGGTCATCATGACCATCAGCGACCTGTCACGCATGCAGGTGCGCACGCGCGTGGACGAGATCGACATCCCGCACGTCACGAGGGGGCAGATCGCCCGCGTGTACCTTCAAGCCGACCAAAACAAGCCCGTCCCCGCACGGGTCATGCGGGTTGCCTCGAAAGGAACCAAGCCGGTAGGTCGCGACGTGGTAACCTTTGAGACGCTGCTCGAAGTGCTGTCCCATGACCCACGCATCAAGCCTGGCATGAGCGCCAACGTGGAGATCGAGGTTGCGAAAGAAACCAACGCGATCACGATTCCCGTGGAAGCCGTCGTCCATCGAATGAGAAAAGAACTCCCGGAACAAGTCGTCACAGACTTCGACGCGAAACAGGCGCAACTAGACCTCTCCGAGCGAGCCAAACAGGCGCAATACATCAAGGTTGTCTACATCATGAAGGATGAGGCGGCCGAGGTACGGCTTGTGGACACGGGGATCGCGGACACGCGCCGCGTCGAAGTCCGCGATGGGATCGATCTGGGTGACACCGTCATCGTCGGCCCCTATCGAAGCCTCGATCAGCTCAAGGCGGGCAAAAAGATCGCGTTGAGTGACGAAGCCAAGAAGGAAGCCGAAAAGGGCAAGGCGGCCAAGATCGAAAAACTCACCGATGACGACAAGACCGAAATGAACCAGGAACCCGAAAAGGTAGAAAAGGCCGCTTCGGCAAACCCAACACCATGATCGCACCCAGCCCACCAACACCCAGCACACAATCCGACGCCCCGCTCATCGAGCTGGTGGATATCCAAAAGATCTACCGCGTCGGCACCGAGTTCGTACATGCGCTTCGCGGAACTTCGGTTTCGATCCATGA
>JAJRSR010000221.1 GCA_024278695.1 Planctomycetota bacterium
GCCGGTGTTGAGCTGGTAGATAATGTCGGCGTCAAACTTCCCGCGTCCCTTGCGCCAACTATACACGGCACCGAGAATCGGGTCGTAGCTGTCGCTTGAGAAGTCGCTATCACCGCTGCGGATGTTGGCTCCGACAAGGGTTGCCAGCCTCATGGTCGTGCCGGGTGCCGGGTCTTCATACCAGAAGCGGTACTTGGCCATCACCGTGATGTCGCCGAAGCCGTCGTGGACGTTTTCGGTTCGGCCGTTGTTCCGGCTAAACACATCCACCCGCTTATTGATGAGCGGGGCCGAGAGGAACAGGGCAAGGTCTTTGCGGACACCGTAGACCAGCGTCGAACGAAAAACAGACGTATTGACGTGGGCGATGTTGCCCTGCCCGTCCGACTCGGCGTAGCTGTATTGAAGACGAAGAATCATCGCGTTTTCACCGGGGGCAATCGCGGCATTCGTGTTGATCGGTCCGGCGTGGGTGCTTGCGGGATGCGCCACAAAGTACACGGCAAGCGTGAGCGCAAGTAGCACCCGCACGTTTTCGGTTCGCTTGGCAACCATGCGGCTAGCTTCCGTTGATGATGTTCGTCCAGAACGTGCTTACGAAGGTCATCACGGTGGCGTTGATGGCGGTTTGCCCGACTGAGAACAGCGGGTTGGGGCCAAGGCAGCCGGTGGTCGGGATGAGCATCAAGCCAAGCAAGGCAGCGGTGAAGAATCTAACGGGGGTGCGGCGTATCATGGTCGGGTACTCCGTAAGTGACTCATGGGTTGTTGGTTGGTTAGTTTGGGGCGCTATCGTTGGAGGTCGGTCCCGTGTACACGTCGCCGTCGATGATGATGCGCGTCGGGGTGAAGCCGGTTCCTTCGATGGTGTTCCATAGTACCTGCGGCGAGGCCTTCTTACCGGGTGCGAAAGCCACCCAACCTTGCCCCGTGTTCAGGTCAAAGCCGATACGATCCACATTGTCTAGGCGCTCGACCGAGCGTTTGAGTCTGGAGACTCAGAACGGTCAGTTCAGGCCGTTGACGTGAAGGATGGCGTCGCGTTGCGTCGGCTTCGATGCACTGGCTGGTGTTTTGTTGGTATTGGATGCCGCGCAACCGCTGATGACAAGCGGGCCGGCGACGGCCATGGCCATGACGACAGACGAAATACCTTGACGCATCATCAAACTCCCTAAAGGGTATCACGACTCTTCACGGGTTATCGGCTCACCGACCAAAAAAATCCGGTTTTTCCCCGCGCGCTTTGCGTTGAGCAGCGCTTCGTCGGCGCGTTGGATGAGGTCGTCGCGCGTGGTTGCGTTCCAGGGGTAGGTCGCGAGTCCGCCGCTGATGGTGAGTTTGCCGCTGCCCTCTGCGCCGAGCGGGGCAAACACTTCGCTGGCTAGGGATTTCGTAACACGGTCGAGCACGCCCAGCGCGGAGGCCGGGTGCTTCGATCCGGGGGCACGCGGCCCCTGCGGATCCCAGAACACGACTGCGAACTCATCGCCGCCGTACCGCGTGACCACGTCTTGCTCCCGGCAGTGTCGGCGAAACAGCGCTCCGGCGTGGCGAATGACTTCATCGCCCGTGGCGTGGCCGAAGGTATCGTTGTAATTCTTGAAGTCGTCAATATCAAAGAGAAGCACGGTGACCGCGAAGTGGTCGCGCGCGGCTTGCTCCAAAATCTCATCGAGCCGTTGGTGCAAGTACCGCCGGTTGGGTAGACCGCTGCACACATCGACCAACGCCAGCCGTCGCCAGTTTCGCTGTTGTGAGGCCGAGGCGAGTACCTGGCTCGCGATCTCTGCGTATCGTTTCAGTTTTTCGGCATCACCCACGGTGTAGGGGCCTTCGCTGCGTTCGGTCACGGTAAGCTGGCCCAGGGTTTTGCCATCGACGGTGAGCGGTGCGGATAACGCCGGTTTGGTTACCACAGCGCCGGAAGATGCCACCGCGCCTTCGACAATGACGGTCGCGCCGAGGGCGTTCATGGCCTTATGGATGAGCGCGGCGAGTTGCTGGACCAGTTCCATCGGCTTGGCGGATGTTTTCGACAACACGCCGGCGAGAAGCGCGAGTTCGTCCATGGACGCGGTGGGTTGCGGCTCACCCGTGCGGAAGGACTCTCCGGGTCGGGCGTAACCGATGGCCGCATCGACTTCATGCCGCCGCAGCGGATGTAGTATGTAATCATCCGCACCGCTACGGAGTAGCTCACGCGCGAGCGGTTCCCGCTCCGGTGTACAGCATAAGATCAGTTTGGTCGGCTTTCCGATCGCTTCGCGCATCGCGGAGACGGCATCGCCGAGGTTGTGGACCGTCGGGTCCAGGTCGGCGAGGACAGCGCGCGGTCGGTCGCTGGCCAGCTTGGCGATCGCGGTCAGGTAGCTCGGGCAGGATTTGATGGACAGGTCGGGATAGTCGTTGCGCAAGGAAACGATCGACGCACCGTCGCTGAACCGCTTACCCACGACGAGGAGCGTGTCGTTTTCTTCGTGTCGTTGGCTGCGCTGCATCTGGATCATGTTCTGTGCGTGTCCGTGTTGCCTGTGGTGTCGTCATCGCCGATCAAGGCGCGGAGTTCGTCCTCGGTGAGTAGCGGTCCGGGTTCGTATTGGCTCGCGTTATCTTGTTCCGCGCCGGATTCGTTGGCGGCTGGCGGCGTACGTTGCGGTGGCGGTTGGCGTCGCGGCGCACGTCTCGCTGTTGTGTCATCGTTGCGCCAGGGGACACGCACGGGTGTTTCGGTTTCATCCGCTGTATCTGCACGCTCCGCGTCCGCAATCGTTGGCTCGGTTTCGTCCGGTTGTCTTGTCGGGGGCGGCGGCGTCTGATCGGCTACGTCGTCCGTGATGGCCGGGGCGGTTTCATCGGGTTCTGGTTCAGTAGTGTCGGGTTCTGGTTTGGGGGTCGCGGCCAGGAGTTGCCGTTCTAGCGTTGTGGGTTCCGGGTCTTTAATGTCAGGTGTGCTCGGTGGCTGCGGCGCAACCTCGATCGCGACGAGTTGCTGCACCAAGTCTAACGTCGCCTCACCGGTGGCACCGAGTTCGACGGCCTTGCCGAGCTTGGGTAGTGATCGCTCGTGCCCGTAGGCGTAAACCGGTGGGCAGGCGTTTTGCTGGGCGAGGATGGTGAAAAACTCCAGTTCCGCATGCTCGATGCCATCGACGCAGATGATCGCGGCTTTGTAGCTCTTGGTGCTGCCTCGAATGAGGTGTAGCATGGCATGGTACACGCTGTGGACCGTTTGGACCGGTCTCGCCGACGCGACGAGCGACTGTTCTATCGCTGCGATCTTGCCGGTGGCGCTGCGGCCAGACGACGCGGCGGGGCAGAGCCAAAGCAGACTGCCGTCGACTGTCTCCGTTGTGTGTGCCATTGACATTACGAATCCAGCGCTGGGGAAACGCAAGCCAAACGCGAACCAAACCCCCATTCCAGTGTAGCGACGGCCCGCCCCTACGTCAATTTAGGGGGCTTACGCAGCGGGGTCCGGTGTTGCGTTGGCGGGTGGGTGGTCTTGGTCGGGGGGTGGCTTATGCGCGTTCGGACGCGGCAACGCACCGCGCACGTTCTAACCCGGGAGCATGGGCGTCGCTGTTTGCGGGGATCGCGGTAGTTATCGGGGGGAGACGGTTGCCGATCGAGACGTTTGGCGTGTTGTTATCGGTGCTGACGCCCTTGGTGGTGGTGCCGCTGACGGTCATCATGTTTTACCTTCGTTCGGCGCGGGAGCATGAGCTGGCGCGTCATCAAGAAATCTCAACGCGGGTGGATGAGTGCGGTCGTGCGTTGGATGCGTTGCGTGTGCGGTTCGGGGATTTCGAGCGTGACTATGCGACGAAGGAGGAGTGGTTGCGCGAATGCCTGCACGCGCGCAGTGCGTTGGAGCGATTGTCGGCGGCGACCGCTCGGCTTGAGGCCGTCGTCGAGGCGCGGTGTGCGTGGTTGGGTGTGACCGGGTCGTCGAGTAAGGGCTCGTCCGGCGATGGTGGGACCGTCGATGTGCCGCGCGAAGACGTAAAGGAAGTGACGTAATGGCCAACGGTCGTGAGACGCGTGAGATCAAACGCGTTCGGAATGAGGTGCTCGTGGCGCTGAAGGTGATCTACCCGGCCGCGATGCAGGCGCACGCCTTGATGCGTAGCTTGCTCGTGATTTTTCCGACGTTGGAGTTTCACCACGTGCGTCGTGATCTCCATTACCTTCAGGCGAAGGGGTACATCGGCCGCGTGACTCCGGATAGCGAACGCGATTCGCTACTCACGCCGTGGCGGAAGCGGTGGTTTCGCTTGACCCCGGTCGGGGTCGAGCTGGCCGAGGCGTGTATCCAAGACCCGGCGCTGGAGGAATAACGGTGGCGGTGCGAACCAAGAAGGCAACGTCGGCCAACGCCGGTGCGGGGACAAAGAAAAAAACCGGCAAGGCTGCGAAGAAACGCGTCTGCAAGAAGGGGGCTGCGAAGGAGCCGACCGGGGTGACGGGGCTCGCGACGGAGCCGCCCGAAGGCGCTGCGTCTGAATCGCAGCGCTTATCTGACGAGGATCGCGGCGGGCATCGGCTTCGGCAGGCGTCGGTCTCTGTAATTTTGGATCAGGTGTTTGGACCGCTGGGGCAGTGTGACCCGGATTTGTGGGACCGCCGTGCGTATCTGCTGCTGGTGGGCTCAGCCTATGAGCGGATGGCCGGCAACGAGGAGATCAGCACGGATGAGTTGGTCAAGCTCGCACGCGTGCTCGCGGA
>JAJRSR010000222.1 GCA_024278695.1 Planctomycetota bacterium
GACAGTGACAGTGACGACAGCCATGACGACAGCGATGACAGTGACGACAGTGTCCCTGGCTCCAGCGATGACAGCGATGACAGCCACGAACACGGCATTGATGACAGCGATAGCGATGACTCCACGAACGGTGATAGCGATGATAGCGACGACAGCGAGGCTGGTTCCAGCGACGACAGCGACGACAGCCACGACAGTGGGATCGATGACAGCGACAGCGTCGGCGACAGCGTTGACGACAGTGATAGTGAAAGCGGCGACAGCAGCGACAGCGATGGATACCGCACGGTCTACGTCAACACCGACGCGCTACCCATCCATATTTCGCAGGGTGCCACCATCGGCCCTTGCGAGTGTGTTGAGGGCGACAGCGATGACAGCGATGACAGCGAAGCGGGTGACTCCGGTGACAGTGACGACAGCGACGGCGACGGACCTGGAACTGGGAGCGTCAACAATGTGACCATCTGCCATATCCCTGGTGGTAACCCGGAAAACGCCCGAACCATCTCGGTAGGCGCGTCATCCGTCGCGTCCCACCTCTGGCATGGTGATTCTGTCGGCCCCTGTACGACCGGCGGCAAGCTGCAAGTTTTCCTGATTCAGTAACTCCTCTTTCAGTCACTGGCGTTCGCAACATAAGCGAGCGCGTTTGCACGGGGCGGGACACGCAAAGGCGTGCCCACAGAGCTGACGGAACTCAGTCGAGACTTGGGGTGGCGTGAAAGTATGATGAACGATTCACGCCATCCCGAGCTGCTCGACGAGCAAACGCCCGATGAAGGGTCACCGTCACAGCGCCACGCTGCCCCCGCCCGAGCGCCACAAGATCATCGTGGCGCATCGGGCGGCGACAGCGAAGCAACCGAAACAAAGCCTCACGATCAAGAACTCGGACGCGGACGGTCCGGGATCGTCTACCGAAGTCAAGACGCTCACGGGCACGACATCGCCCGCAAGGTCTTCGCGACGAGCGGACTGAGCAAGCTCGTTCAATACACGCTGCTGGGCGCACCCAATCCTTACATCTGGTGCGAACCCGCGATCCGGTCGGCCGTGCTGCGTCGGCGGATCCTCGCCGAACTCGTACAAGTCTGGTTCGGCTCCAAACTGAGCGTCGCCCGGGCCTACGGACACGCCTGGAACACCGGTGCGCGTGCGTTTGAGATGCGGTGCGAACTTATCCATGGCCGCCATGTGGCGCTGCGGGGACCTTTCTCCGACGCCACCGCCCACGAGTTGCACGACGTAGCTCGAAATGTCATGCCGATACTACAGGACCGGCTGAGAGCGTCCGGTTTTGATGGACTCGTCTGGCAGGCCGGTCTCGGTAATCCCGTCGCGTTGAACAACTTCATGCGCGACGACACCGCAGAGAACGGCAAGACGCGTTGGGTCTGGATCGACCTCGAATCGGGCGTACCGGCACTGTTTCCGATCAACCCGTTCAAGCTCCTCGGGTTCTACCTCCCCAAGTCATTCAAACACCGCGGCCCGCTCTTTGACGACGTTGATACCACCAAACTCAACGACTACGTCGCGAAAAACCGAACTGATTTGGAACGAAAGATCGGCATCGCACCCTTTGCCAAGCTCGAAGCAAACGTCAGAGAACTCGCGGCGTGCCAAACCGAATGGAAATCGCTCAGCCGTCACCAGCAGAGCGTCTCACACCGCCGCGCCACCGGATCCATCTCACACGAGCAGGCCGAGTGGTACCTGCAGCATCCGCTTCACTGGTACGCCCGGGAAGCGACCCGCGGTGCCCGAAAAATCCTACCAGCCCTAGCGCGGTGCGCAGGGGTTCTCGTCAAGGCTGCGGCAAAGTTTAATCCTTCTAAAATGGTCAAGCCCTGCTTGGCGTTCGTCTCATCCCAACAATACCGCGTCGAGCTTTCGAGGAAATATGTCAGCGCCAGGATTAACGATTGGCGCGACCGTGGGCAGATCAGCACTGACGATGCCATCACACTCGGTAGTCATTTGCGAACGGAGGAAGCGGTTTCGTATGTGACCGACTTCGGTGTCCATCTTGCCGTCAAACCTTTTGTCAAAGTGGTACAGTGGTGGATTCTGCCCGCCCTCTGGGTGGCCGGCTCGATCGAAAGCGCCACGCTGGCGATCCTGATGCTGGCTATGGGACCGATCGTGCGTTCGACCTATACACTCGGTCGAATCATCCAAAACAGCATGATGGGACGTGAGAGACCGTGGGTCGCGCTGATCGCCGGCATGATTCCTTCGATCGGCACACTGGCCTATCCGATACAGATTCTGGCGTCCGGTGCTCAAGCGCAGGCCGATCTCGCGCGATTCATTCTGTACGATGCGTTCGCTCGTATGGGACGATGGGTTCCGATCTGGGGCGGGCGTGATACGCACACGGAGCACTGGATGAACCGCCGACCCGAGGTGGTCTTCACCCGACTCGGTTTCGGCAGCAGTACCACGGAGGATGGGCCGACCGGAACGGCAACGGAAGCCTTGTCGAAGTCCCCGTAAGCCAAGGCCCGAAGAAACGGCTTTAAATTGATCTCTGTTCGCCGGCCGCCACAGCGCGGTTTTCTCGTGAAGTGAATGTGACATGCTAGAGTCAACCATGACTTCTCCCGATAAGTGCGCACCGGTTTCGGAAAAGCCTGCTCCACAAGTCCCCGCGTCCAGCCCCGACGTCAAGAAGACAAACGCGCCAGGTAGCGATAACACCAGCAGTAAGAAAACCGGCAGCGATGAAACCGGATGGCAGTGGATCACCGCGACGGCCCTATTTGCCGCTATTGTTTCGTTTTACGTCATCGCAGCCATGCGCTCGCCGACCCTCTACATCTGGGCGACCTATGAAGACCTCTTCGGAGAATGGGTGCAGTTCTGGTGCCTCATCGTGGCCTTTGTGATGGCCGTCCGACTAGCGATCCCACGATGGCAGTTCCGATGGTTTTTTGTGGTTCTCGCGTGCGCCTGCTTTTACGCGGCGATGGAGGAAATATCTTGGGGGCAGCGCGTCTTCCACTTTTCCTCGCCGGAATACTTCAAGAACAAGAACCTCCAAGGTGAAACGAATCTGCATAATTTCTTGACCGGTCCCTACGCCACCACGCTCAAGGTGTTTGTCAGCTATACCCTCGCGGCCGCCCTGCTTGGTTACGGGTTCATCTATCCCTTGATGCTTCGGTTCGGCTGGCGGCTCGCCACGTGGTTGAACGCCCGCGGTCTGGCCGCCCCACCGCTGTACGCGTGTCTGTTTTTCATCGGCGGCGCGATCCTTGAGATCGGTCCGTTTCGGTTCAACGAGGGCGAGGTCGCAGAGGTGCTGGTCGGGGTCGGGCTCGTGCTGATGACGGTTCACTATGGCGTCAACCACCTGCCGAGGCTCAGGAACAAGAGCAAGATTCTTGTGCCGGCCCGGGCCGCCGTTCGAGTCACTTACCGACAAGGCATCGCGCTCGCCTTGATCGTCTTGTTGTCGGCCGGCACCACGACAGCCATCTATGCGTCCCCTCGGGGCAAAGCGAAAATCGACAGGCGTATCCGCGCGGGCAAGAAGAAATTCGCCGCACGCTATGCAAGGTTTGAGCAGTGGTCCATCGCGTCGGGCCTCTACGAACAGCTTCTCGTCGAAGATGCCGAAAACGTACTCTTGCTGCGAAAACTAGCCGCAACCTACAAGAGCAGCGGGGACACCGCACGGTTCAACGAGACCATCACCGGGACGATCGCGATTGATCTTGTGCGCCACGAATCAAGACCCGGCAGCGCATCCGTGAACCGGTCGCTGGCTAGGTCCTACCGCATGATCGGCGAGGACGAGAAAGCCAACGCACACATCCAGAAATCCCTACGCATCTGCCTGAAGCGGGTCAAGAAAAACCCCAAGAGCGCCAACGCCGTCTACTCCTTGGGCAAGACGTACGGGATGCTCGGACGCCATGGCGCGGCCCTGGAACACATTTCCAAGGCACGCAAATTGAACCCCAGCTCGAAAAGCATCAGAAAAGCCTATTACCGAGCCAAAAAACGCGCGGCCGGCGTCTCGTAGGCAAGCGGGCATTGGTCAATGGCGTAGTTCGGCATGGCTACCCGGACGTGGCAACGGTGAGGCGTGACCGCTTTCAAGAACGGGGGTTCCCTCGTTACTACGATTTTAAAGACCATCAACCCCTCACGTCTCGTCTCATGTGTCTCTCGGAAAACTTCGCACGTTTTTCTTGGTGTTACCCAGCCAAAAGACCGGCTTGGTTTCCTCGGAGTCGCCCATCGCAAGTAGACCAATATATAGCATACTCGCGAAGCCGAGATGAGTTTTCTTGCGGCCAACCCGGCCAACCGGTGGCAGACTCGGGGCGACAGGATTTGAACCTGCGACTTCCTGCTCCCAAAGCAGGTGCGCTACCAGACTGCGCCACGCCCCGTCTCAACAACTGACAGATAGGATAAGCCGCTTGCGGCCGCATCGCAACCGGGCACGCAGACCGCACGGGTCGTCGAAACCGCACCGCAGCTTTAACTGGCAAGCCCGAATGATGATTGAGCGGCCCACTTTCACGTTTGTCTGGGGCAGTTCCATTCTTCTCGCGGCAGGTGCCGGTCGGTAATAGCAGGGCCGCGCGGGCTGGAGCCACGCGGCTCAGTGGCGTTTGTGTATCATGCATATTGCGAGAACCGCTACGAGAAGACTGAACCCGATCTAGCCTCCGGCTTTGACGGCCACAATCGTGATGTCGTCCGTCTGCTCCGCGAGCCCGACGTAGCGGCGCACGTCCCACAAGACCTGTAGGGCAAGCTGCTGCGCATCGAGGTCACTGTGTTTGCTAATGGAGTGCTGCAACCGTTCCCAGCCGTAGCAGTGCCCGTCGAAGTCCATCGCCTCGGTCACGCCGTCTGTTACGAGCACGAGAATATCACCGGGCTCAAACTCGGTCGTGGCCTCCTCGAACTCGGCATCCGAAAGAATCCCGATCACCGTACCGCCGGTATCCAATTCTTGAAAAGTGTCACCGCGCAGCAAAAGCGGCGGCAGATGACCCGCACAACAACACGCCAACGAACGCCCATCTCCGGAAAAAATACCAAACGCCATCGTCGCGAACTCGCTCGCCAGCGTATACCGACACAAACCGCGGTTGACGTTGGCCACCGTCGTGCGAACGTTTTTACCGCTTGTCGCATGAGCCCGTAGCGACGATCGAATCGACGACATCAGCATGGCGGCCGGCAGCCCCTTGCCCACCACATCGGCAATCACCAAACCGATCGACCCACCGGGCAATTCGATCACGTCGTAGAAATCACCGCCAACCTCAAGCGCCGGATCGTACACATAGCCAAACGACAGCACCGGATGATCCGGCGGGGACGCGGGCAGCATCCGCCGTTGGACCTGGGCGGCCACCTCCACCTGACGGCGCGTCCGGTCCGCTTCGGACTGCGCCGCGAAGAGCCGGGTATTGATCACGGCCGACGCCGCCTGCGACGCGATGGAACGCACCAACTGCAATTTCTGCTCGTTGAACTTCGTGATCACGCCGGTGTAGACGCGCAAAACGCCGATCGTATCGCCGCGAAACGTCATCGGTACGCACAACCCGCTGACGATGCCCTCCTTCCGAGCGTTTTCAGGGTAGCGAATGCGCGGGTCGGCCCCGGCGTCCTCGATGTAGATAATCTCACCGGCGAAGGCGGCCGCGTCGATCGCGTTGTCGCGCAACATGACCGCGCCCTTGCCCAGGTACTCCTCTGAAAGATTGTGTACCGCTTTGATGACGAGCTCACCGGTATCTTCATTCAATAGGCGAATCCCGCACGCCTTCACCCGCAGCACGGCGACCACGCGCTGCACGGTCAGGTCCAAAATCTCTTGCAGATCCGTCGTGCCGGAAAGCAGATTCGACAACCCGTGGACCACCTGCAACCCCGCGAGCTGCCGCGTGATACGCAGCGCCTGCCCGTAAATCGTCGCGATCGTCTCGGCCAACTCATCCGCGTACCGGTGAATGGCCTCTGGCGTGCCGCCGGTCCAGGCGAACTTCGGCACGCCGCTCTCGCGCATCGCGTCCGCGTCAATGTCATACTTCGCAGTAATCACGCGCAGCGATTCTTCCGGTGGCACATGAGCCGCACGCACGCCCACGACAATCACGCCAAGTCGCTCGTTTTGACACACGATGGGAGCGCCATAGAGGGTCATGCCTTCGTGACAGGTTACGCCTGCCGCCTTGACGTCGCGGCTGCACGCCGCGAGCCCCTCCCGAAACGCGGCCTCACCCATACGGGAGTTGCCGATCAGTTCGGAAAAGGCACTGCCCCACGTCGGCTTCGTGACCGGTGTGCCATCAGGATGACAGATGCAGACCGTCACCTGACCGAGTCCGGCGAAGCGTTCCTGCATTTTGTGCAGGGTCGGCGCGCTCACGAGCGCCGTCAACGGTTCGATTGACGTCGCAGCATCGAGAGCGTCTGGATGACTCGTCGGATCCATCGTGGCATCTATTCCGGGATAAAGTTTGTCCGCCGACTAATCTTCATGACGGTTTCCGCGATGAGTTTGGCCGCATTCGTCAGGTCGGTCAGGCTCACCACCTCAACCTGCGTATGCATGTACCGGTTGGGTATGCCGATCAACGCGGCCGCCACGCCCGAACGCGAAAGCTGCATCGCATTGGCATCGGTCGGGGTGCCGCCCGCTGCGGCTTCCGGCTGGAACGGGATGCGTTTGGCCTTCGCCGTGGCCATCAACATCTGCCCGAGTTTCGGGTTGACGTTCGCGCCCGTCACAATCGTCGGACCGGCTCCGAGCTTCAGATCACCGGCCGTCCGCTTATCAACACCGGGGTAATCCGTGGCGTGCGTCACATCCACCGCGATACCCACCTGCGGGTCGAGCCCATAGCATGACGTCCGCGCGCCGCGAAGCCCAATCTCTTCTTGGACCGTGCTGACCGCATGAAGGGCACACGACATCTTCTTCTCCGCGCAGATTCGCAACGCCTCCATCACGACAAACACACCGCACTTGTTATCAAAAGCCGGGGCTGTCACACGATCCGACCCTAGGGCGGCTAGCTCCAAGCGAAACGTAACCGGATCACCAATACTCACGACCTGTTCAACTTCTTTTTTGTTCTTGGCCCCAATGTCCACCCACATCTCACGCAGTTCGACCTTTGCGCCGCGTTCCTCGGCCCGGAGCAGGTGGATCGGCTTACGACCGATGACCGCGTCGATCGGTCCGTGCTGCGAATGAACGATGACCCGGCTGCCGGGCAACACCGACGGATCAATCCCGCCGATCGGCACGACAAACAAGTAGCCGTTATCGTCAATGTATTTGACCATCAAGCCGATCTGATCCGCGTGACCAGCCAACATCACGGAGGGGGATCCCTTGGGGTTGAGCGCGACGGCCACATTACCATGCACATCGGTCGTAATCTTGTCGGAAAACGACTTCATGCGTTTCCGAACGATCCGCTGGACCGGCTGCTCAAATCCAGACGGCGAGGGTGTTTCGAGAATACTGCGTAGAAACTCGTAGGACTCTTTTCGCACGGTGAAGATCTCCGGAAATTACGGCACATGCCAACCTCGGCACACGCCTCAGGCTGAACCCGCCACAGCTTACCCGGTATCGACCCGTACAAACAGTTCTGTTGACAACTTCTCGCCGCAGGCTGTGAATGCAGCCGCAAGATGGGATGCGCCCCTGGCACCACCGTTTGGTATAGGGTCCCTGACGAAAAGGCTACAGCACAGGCAGGCGAATGCTGCCAGGATCACCCGATTCCGTTTCGGCGGCGGCCGTGGCTATGGAATCGACGAGCGTATCGAAGTCCGATTCCGGTATCGTCCGCATATCGAAGCAGATCGCACCATCGCGTACGCGAGCAACCACCGGCGTCTCCGCAGCCCGCAGCGCGCTGACCACATCATTCACCCCCGCATGTTCCGGGTGCCATTGCACGACGATCGTTTCCAGCTCCTTACCCGGCATAGCCCCGCCGCCCGCATAGGCCACGTCGGATGCCTCATACACGTTGGCACCCGGCATCGCCGCTTTGAGCATGCTTGTTAGATCTCTCGCCCGCTCGACGAGAACCTCAGTCGGCACCTGTAACATGAACAACGCCGGCACCTCCTCGATCGCCATTTCCGGATCAAGGTATTGCCGGAGCGTGGCATCAAGCGCGAGAAGCGTGAGCTTGCCCACGCGGTAGGTCCGCATCAGCTGGCTCGACTCGATCCGGTCGATGAACTCCCGCTTGCCCACGATAATCCCAGCCTGCGGACCACCCACCAGCTTGTCGCCGGAAAAGCAAACCAGATCGGCACCGGCGTCGATCGAGTCCCGCACGCACGGCTCATCGGGCAGGCCGTGCGCCTTCATATCAAGCAGCGCGCCGCTACCCAGATCATCCACAGCCAACAAGCCAAAGCGGTGCGCCAGCGCGGACAACTCAGAAACCGGCGTGCTCTCCGTGAACCCGACCACGCGGTAGTTGCTGGGATGCACGCGGAGCAAGACGGCCGTCTCATCGCAAATCGCGGACTCATAGTCTGAAAGACGGGTCCGATTGGTCGTGCCTACCTCGCGCAGTGTAGCGTGGCTAGCCCGCAGGATGTCGGGGATGCGAAAACTCCCGCCGATCTCCACCAACTCACCGCGCGACACGACAACCTCACGATCCGCCGCAAACGTGTTAAGGATCATCAAGGTGGCGGCCGCGTTGTTGTTCACGACGGTACCCGCTTCCGCACCGGTCAGCATCGCAAGCAAGTCACTCAGGTGCGCGTTGCGTGTCCCGCGCAATCCGGTCGTCAGATCAAACTCCAAGGAGCAATACCCGTGGGCACCGTCAACCAGTGCGTCGATCGCGGCTTCACAGAGCGGCGCACGACCAAGACCGGTATGCAACGCGATCCCCGTCGCGTTAATCACACGGCGCAGCGAGGGGATCGACCGCCTCACCAGATCCGCCTCGGCCAGCGCGAGCACCTGGTGAAGATCAACCGCCTCGGTCACATTGCCGCAAACCATCTGCTCGCGACACTGCGCGATCGCCTCCTGAACGGAGGCCACCACACTCGCGCGCGGCAACTCCGCAAGCCAATGCTGCACGTCCTCGCATTCGAGCACCGCAGACACCGACGGCAACGTTCGCAGGAGTTTTTCGATCTTCGCCGACAGACCCATGACACCCACCTCTCTGGCACCAACGCACCACAACCCGGCACCCGCTAGTCGTTCGCTTTTGCGAGCACACGCCGATCACCGACGCGGCGAGTGTACCCGACCCGATCAAGGTATTCCAAGAGCGGCACGACAAATTTGCGCGTTGAACCCAACGCCTCGCGGATTTCGGATACGGAAACCCCGCCGGACGCCTCGATCAGTTTCGCGACCGCCTCCCGCAACGCCCGCTCGGAATCCGCGTGCAGGTAGGTCTTGCCGTCGATCCGGACCAGATCACCCAGCGCGACGGAGAGTGTCGCCAGCCGTTCGATGCGCTTGCGATCCGTAGAAGCCTCCCTGGCCAGCGTCTCGACCGAGGGCGGCTGAAAACCCGCACCCCGCAGCCGGGATACGACGGCCACGAGTATTTTTTCATCTGCACCGGAGAGCTGCGGCGCGAAGGACGGCAGGCAGACGAAACGCCCGAGTCGCTTGAGCCGTTTCGATTTCACGAGCACATCCACCAGCGGCTTCGCGATCTCGCGACGCGTGAGCCGTTCCAACCAGCCGACCACCGTATCCGTCAATCGACCTGGACTGTCCGGCTGCTTGCGGTGATACCGTTCGAGCCAGCGAAACAATCGCGCCGTCAGATCATCCACCGCAGCCGGCACTGCGTGGATAGCCGTTCCCGCTACCGGACCCCAACGCCCGGACGATTCCAGTTCGGCAAGTACCGTTTTCAGTTCGTTCGGCTCGACGCCGGATTGGCAGCTCAGGCTCAGGTCGCTCGGCAATTCAAACCCGGCCGCCCGCAGTACCTGCGCCAACCGGTCTGCGGGGGAGCCCGTTTCGAGGGCTATTAGCGCCGCACGCTCTTCCTCCGGCGTCTTCCGGCGTCGGCGCGCCAGCGGGCGCAGCACCACGCCGCCGCCGATGGTGCGTGTGGCATTTTCATCTCGAATGATAAACCGCTGACCATACGCGGCCGTGATTCCCGCACCCCCGCGAAGCTGCGCAAAGTCCGATTCGCCGGCCACCAGCGTTTTTCGATCAAGCAGCACCACACGTACCGGCACCTCGGCCGTACCGATTTCCAAACGCACTACGCTGGTTGATTTGAGCGGCTTGCCATACGAAGACAGACATTCCAGTTTGACGTCCAGCATGCGCGACGGCTGAAGATAACCCGGCGTCGCCAACTCGGCTCCGCGCTCCAGGTGCTCACGATCCACCCCGCTCAGGTTGATCGCGCAGCGCTGACCGCGAGACAGCGACGTGTGTGATTGTCCGTGTGCTTGCAGATCGCGCACGCGGCACGGCACATCTGCGGGCCAGACCTGCAAAGTGTCACCTGATGTCACGACACCGCGCTGCGACGATCCCGTCACCACCGCGCCACGCCCCTGCACCGTGAACACGCGATCCACCGTCATCCGAAACGGACCGCTCGCCGGCGTTTGCGTGACATGTGCGGCGGCCGCAAGCAGCGCGGCCCGAAGCACCTCAAGCCCTTCACCAGTGACGGACGATACCGGACACACGGCCGCGCCCGCCAGCGACGTATCCGCGATCAGGTCGGTCACCTCCTCCGACACAAGCTCGACCATGTCCGCGTCAACCATGTCGATCTTGGTCACCGCAACCACACCATGCCGCACGCCAAGAAGATGCAGAATCTCCACGTGCTCCACCGTCTGCGGCATGACCGAATCATCCGCAGCGACGACCAGCAACCCGACATCAACACCCGTTGCCCCGGCGACCATCGTCCGCACAAAGCGCTCATGACCCGGCACATCGACCACACCAAAGCAGACATCATCAATCGTTAACTCGGCAAACCCGAGTTCGATCGTCATACCCCGCCGGCGCTCTTCTGGGAGCCGGTCTGTATTGGTTCCGGTCAACGCACGAACCAGCGAGGTCTTGCCGTGGTCGATATGACCGGCCGTCCCGAGGATGTAGTGCCGAATCGGAACCGCCGTGTCAGAAATTGTCGTGCCTGCGTCAGTCACAGACGCCATTATCAGGATCGCGAGGCGGCTCCGCAACCGACGCCCGTATCGTAGACATTGGACGACAAGCCGTTATGCTTGCGAGAGAACCTTGCCGAGGTTTCGACTCTTTGGAGAAAAATCATGCCGGGTATGATGAGCAAGCTGTTAGTAGGGGCAGTGATGGGCGTTCTGGTGTTGTCCCCTTGTGCGTGCGCGCAGAGCAAGCAGAAGGAAGACATTCAGAAGTTAATGAAGGATCACAAGAACAAGAAGGACACCGCACCGGCCGTCGGTTCTTACGCTCCGAACTTCAAGCTCAAGACGATGGACGGTGCGAAGGAAGTCGAGCTCGCGTCGTTCAAAGGAAAAAAACCTGTCGTGCTCGTTTTCGGCAGTTATACGTGACCACCGTTTCGGAGCCAGGTTGGCTCCCTAAACGCACTCGCCGCTCAATACGCTGACGTCGCCGAGTTCTTCGTGGTCTACATCAAAGAGGCCCACGCGGAAGACAGCAATTGGGCCATTCCGATCAAGGGTGAGGGGAAAATCTTCAAACCCAAAACCCTGGACGAACGAAAGTCGCTCGCCGCAAGGTGCATGACCAAGCTCAACGTCAAGCTGCCCTGTTTGGTGGACCATATC
>JAJRSR010000223.1 GCA_024278695.1 Planctomycetota bacterium
CACGACGGTGCCGGAAAAGGCTTTGAACATCGGCACGATCACGTTTGTCAGCAAACACCCCGGCGACCATCCGCGACTCTGGGAATCCATCCCCGAGCCCGAAACCACCCACGCCAAAATCCGCCGAGCCATAGAAAACGCGATAGACCAGTACGGTATCTAACGGTACGATCCTCTCAAGCGGCGACCACTTCCACTCATTGGCCGAATCAGTTCTTCTTGCGGTCAGGTTGGGGTCACTAGTTGTACTCGAAAATATGCGGTTTTTAGGGAGGCTCTACCATGCGTTTTGTGTTTTCGGTCAGACTGGCTGCCGTATGCGCGATGGGTACGGGGCTGAGCGTGGGTGTGGCAGTAGCGCACGCTGCAGATGAGCTTCCGGTAGCGCCGAAACTTGAGCTTACCAAAATGTTGAGCGGTCCTGCGCCTGAAGCTCTTTCCTGGGAAACGCTATCGGGTAATGTCGTCGTGATTGAGTTTTGGGCGACGTGGTGCGCGCCGTGTGTTGGGGCGATTCCACATCTAAACGAGTTGGTTGATAAGTTCGCGGACAAACCGGTGAAGTTTCTCTCGATCACCCGAGAAGAGGAGGGTGGCGTTCGACGTTTTTTGCGTAAGCGACCGATCCGCGGTTGGGTGGGTATAGACTTGGATGGCACCTCTTTTTCCGCATATGGTGCCGAAGGGATTCCGCATACGGTTATCGTAGACACCCAAGGTCGAATCGCGGGCGTCACGTCACCGATGGACTTGACAGAACAGGTGATCCACGACGTGCTGGCTGGGAAGCCGCTAGACCTTGCGCCGCCTTATTCGAGTGAGCAAGTGTCTGCTACTTCGACTCAGGCGACCAAGGACCAGGAGCCGTTGTTTGAGATCGTAGTCAGGCGATCCTCGCCGAACCTGAGAAGCAGGCAGATGCGTCCGACGAAACTTGATGCCAAAGGTTGGTCTATTCGCGAAGTCGTTGCGTTTGTTTATGATCTCCCCGTTAGTCAAGTCATGGTCCCCGCCGAACTGTCGGATCAATACTATGACGTGCTCCTGCGATGGCCTCAAGAAGGTGGTGTGGACCCACGCGCGTCGATCGAACAGATTCTGCGACCAGCCTTCGGTATTACGGTGAAAGAGGCGCGGCGAGATGTGGAGGCGTATGTGCTGGACACGCCAGAAGCCGGGGCTTTGAAGATGACGCGGAATGTCGTCTCGGGGGCTACGGCATACCAAACGACAGTCGATGGCGTCATCCACATCACGAATCTAGGTGCGGACGCGATTTGTCGCACCCTAACCGATATCTTGGGGAAGCCCGTACTGAACGAGTCGGGGCTCAGCGGTGGCTACGATTGCGAGCTTGTTTTCGACCAGGAGAACCCGGTAAGCATACTCAATGCTGCTCGTGAACAGCTCGGGTTGTCGATTACGAAGGTACGCCGCAATGTTCCGTTTGTTGTCGTGACGGCGGAGTAGGGCCGTCCCCCATCCATTGCCAACGGCAATTGGGGCATACCAACCATCGCCGCACGCCCGCTACCGAAGCGCCGCAGAAACCCGTCGTAGTTCAGTCGCCAGTTCTTCGATTCGCTTGATGACTGCTTCGTCGGTGAGTTTGGCTTCTGTGAAGGCTTGCCCGGTCGTGTAGACGAATCGCGGTACGATCATGCAGCGGAAGTCGAGCATGAGCGAGTTAGCCAGGCCCATGACGGCCATGTGGGAGCCCTGACCACCTGCGGCACAAACAAACCCGACGACTTTACCCGTCCAAACGTCACCGGTGAGCGAGATCAAGTTCCGCGCGGCACCGCCGACATCGTAGTTGTAGATCGGTACGCCGATGGTGATGGAAGCGGCCGCCGTGATCTGCTCCTTCAGCTTGCCCACGTTGGGATGGCCGTAACAACCAGCCGCGTCGCAAAAGGGGAGTTCATAGCTGCGCAAGTCGATCAGTTCCGCAGCGTCACCGCTGTTATTGATGGCGGCGACCAAGTTCTCGGACAAGACCGCGCTGCGGCTCTTCGGTGACAAGCTGCATGAGATGACTAGATGGCTCATATTTTTTCCTTTGCCGATGTTGCGGCGGTGGTTGTTTCCTGCATCGCGATCGAAACGGTGGTGGCGTTTCGATCCTGGTGCCCGTCCTTAGCTCCACACGCTATGACATACTAGCGTGGGCCGTAGGTCAAGGCGTTTGCGTTAGGGCGATGCGAAGAATGATGCGCATTAGTCGGCCAGCGGCGCGCCCCAGTTCGAGGCAGCGGATGCCCCATTCTTCGGGTACGCCCGAAGGCGGGGGGCGGACTGCGCCGCCAAGGTTGGTGCCGAATTGGATGCCCTCAAGCAGTTGTTGCTGACGTTACCTTGGAGCGGCCCGTATCAAAGCCTGCGCTGTTGCGCTGCGTCTTGAGAGCGCCACCTTCGTTACGATAATCAGTAGCAGCGCGAGCACGACCAAGCCCCATTCGGAGACGGTGGGGATTACCTGGAACGTGGCCTCGCCGGCGTACTCAAGCCGTGAGACGCGAGTCAAGGATTTTCTCGTCGGAACACGAGGAAAATCGAAGAATCGCGCGTTTCACCGGTCAGCCGCGCGCCACCGAGCCCAACGCAGTGGTTTGGTGGTGTCTTAGTAGAAGTCTGAGTGGCTGATGTCGTCGCGGATGAAGTCGTTATCCTGCGCCAAGCTATCCAGCCCGGCGATGAACCTCTTGCGATCGAACTTCGGCGGAAGCAGTACCGTGAAACTATGGCGGTAGGTGACGATCCCGTTGATTTGCGGATAAGTCGACTTCTGAGTGTGGTAAGCGACGATCGGCAGGTTATGGTTCGTGAAAAACTCCGTCAGGCAGGCGAGCAGGCCTGCGAAATCTGGTGACGACACACGAAGCGTCATCGGTAATGCATCGCGCCGGTCGGCGCTGCGGTTAGCGACGCGCGAGAAAAGCGCCAGGAGCTTCAGCGCTTCGCCGAGTTTGGGCGTGTCGCGTTCGATGGCGTCGATGGTTTCCGCAGGACCGGACAGGACCAGAAGTACGACGGCCTCGCTTTCGAGTGAATGCGAAATTCCCTCTTCAGTGGCACCGCCGCGATCTTTCACGAAGGCAGCGGCTTTCTGTAGGATGCCGATACGATCAGTGCCGATCAGGTGGAGCACGCCGTGTTGTATGGTTTCGCCCATGTCGCTATCGTAAGCCTCTTGCCCGCATCAGGCTAGCGCTGCCGTGCGTCCCTGCAACCCCGTTCGGGAGCGGCGCGTCGCCCGACGCGGCCCTTCGTTGGGTTGATCCTAAAATCGTCCTGGCTCATCGTCAAACGGAGCGCGTTTGGACGCAGGGGTTATGGGGCGTTGGGGTATTTCCGGCTTGCGGACTTTTCGGCGAATTATGCGTGTGGGGCGATGCGGTGCTGACGCTTGGCCGATGAACACGCGGGAGCGTTACGGACAGGTTACAGCCTTATCGGCCAAGGTTGTTGACGGCGCGTTCGGCCGACGGTTAGACTCGCTATCGTCATGAAAATTACCACACATACCCTATTGTTATTGCTGGTCGCACCGTTGGTTTTCGCCGGTTGTGAGCCCGCCAAAGAGACCGTACCCGCGCCATCGGCCGGGACTGCAACCCAAGATAATAATGGAGCCCAGGGGAATGGCAGTCCGGGACGTGGCACGCCTGGGGACCGGACGGCCAAAGCCGGCACGACCAAGGCTGGCACGGCCAAGCCGCAGTCGAGTCCCGTTGCGAAGGTCACGCCGCCAGCCGTGAAGCGCCCCCGCAAGCCCCAGCCATCTGGCGGTCGGCTCGACGGGCAGAACGTGTTGTTCGTAACGCTGGACACGACGCGCGCCGACCGACTGGGTTGTTATGGGTATGACAAGGCGGCCACCCCGGCGATTGACTCGATCGCGGCACGGGGCGTCGTTTTTGATCGGGCGTTTACGCAGGTGCCGCTGACGCTGCCGGCCCATGCCTCGATGATGACCGGTCGCTACCCCCGGGAGCACGGCATTCGCAATAACAACCAGGCGGGGTTGGCGGAAGGCTTTCCGACGTTAGCTTCGGCCTTTCAAGAACGCGGGTATCGTACCGCAGCGTTCGTCGCGAGCTTCGTGATTGATTCGAACTTCGGGCTCGATCGCGGGTTTGACGTGTACGAGGATGATATGACGATCACTGATATGGTCGCACAGCCGGCCGAGTGGCAGCAGCCGGCAAACGTGGTGACTGATCGGGCTTTGAAGTGGCTCAAGGCCAACGAGAAGGAGAGCTTCTTTGCGTGGGTTCACTACTACGACCCGCACGATCCGTACCGTCCGCCCGCCGAGTATGCTGACCGGCATGAAGATCCCTACGACGGTGAAATCGCGTTTGTCGATGACCAACTGAAGCGTATCACGGATTGGTTGGCGTCTTCCGGGCTTGAAGACAATACCCTGGTCGTTATCGCGGGCGATCACGGCGAATCCTTCGGCGAACATCAAGAGGAAGGACATGCGATCTTCTTGTATGAGAGCAACCTGCATGTCCCGATGATCATGGCCCATCCGAAGCTCGGCACGGCGGAGCGGCGTGTTGAGGCGATTGTCGAGTTGGTCGATCTGTTCCCGACGATTTTGGAATTGTTCAACTGGCCCGCGCCTGCGGGGCTGTTGTCGCGGTCGTTGGTGGGGGCGATTGACGGCAAAGAGCTTGACGACGTCGCCACCTACGCGGAAAGCCACCATGTGAAAGAGGCGTTCGATTGGGCGGAGCAACGCAGCCTGACCACCGCACGTTGGAAGTACATCTCAACGACCAAGCCGGAATTGTATGATCGCCAAAAAGACCCCCTGGAAAAGCGAAACATCATCGAGCTAGCGCCTGAGGTGGCTTCGGGCATGTTGGAGGCGCTGAAAGATCGGTATTCAGAAATGACGCCGGGTAAGGCGACCGTTGTTGAGCTGTCTCCTGCTCAGCTTAGGGCGTTGAAGTCCTTGGGGTATGCGGCCGGTGGGAACGCTTCTGATAACGGAGCAGACGATTTCTTAACGCCGGGTTTGCGCGACCCGAAGGAGATGTATGTCGTGCTCTTGCAGATTCGGGCTGGTACGCAACTGATTCGCGAAGGCAAGTACCCGGAAGCCGTTCAGATTTTGGAGCACGCACTCGTGGAGTGTCCTAAGGCGACGCCTGTCTATTCGAGCTTGGCGATTGCCTATGTCGAGTCAGACCAGCCGGAACTCGCGGAGATTCTTCTAAACGACGCGATCGAGAGCAAGTCGGTGGACGCGGCCGACTATTCCGTCCAGGTCGTGTTGGGGGATGCCGTATTCCGGCTGAACCGACCGGAAGAAGCGATCCAGCACTATCGGGTGGCCATCGGCGACGACGGTCCCTATGCGGATGTTCACGCCAAGCTCGCCAAGGCGCTTCAGAAAGTGGGCCAGAAGGATGAAGCCATTACCCATTACCGTCGGGCCATTGAATTGTACCCTAAGTTTCCCGATGCCCATTTTGACTTGGCGTTGCTGCTTTCCGAACGCGGGGATCTGACCGGCGGTATGGCGCACTACGAGACGGCCACGGAGATATTCCCCGAATACGCCCAGGCGCACTACAACCTGGGCATGCTGTTGGTTCAGGCCAACCGAGCGAGTGAGGCTGTGGCGCGGATGCGAAAGGCGATCGAAATCAAGCCGGACTTCGGTGACGCGATGATCAATCTTGGTATCGTTTTGGTTCAATTGGGGCGGACGGACGAAGCCAAGACGGTGTTGACTCGGGCGATGGAAGTGCCGCCCGTGGCCGCGAAGGCGCACTACATGCTCGGCGTGGCTTATGCGACAGAGGGAAAAATCGACCGGACTGTGGAACTCTACGAAAAGGCGCTGACGCTGGAGCCGTTTGATCCATCACCGGTGACGGAGTTGGCTCGCTATTATCTTCAAAACAAGAAGCCCGCTGATGCAGTGCGTGTGCTCGGCATCGGTGCTATGAAAGCGCCGGATGATGTCGGCATATTGTCTCTATATGCGAAAGTGCTTGCCACGACGGTGAGCGATGATTTGCGCAATGGCACCATGGCGCTCGAGCTTATCGAGCGGGCCGACGCCATCACCGAAGGCAACCGCGTCGGCGTTCGAGCCACGTTGGCGGCTGCGCTGGCAGAGGTGGGGCGGTTTGAAGAGGCCGTCATCGTGGCATCGCAGACGCTGGCCCGCGCCGAAGCAGCCAACAAGACGGCCTTAGCCGACGCGCTCAAGGCTCAGATCCTATTGTATCGAAAGAACCAGCCGTTTCGTAGCGCGGACTTCTAGTGCCGGCATGGTGTACGAGTAGGTTTCGTGTGTGTTCAAGGCTCGTGATCGATCGTGCTCTTGCGGTAGTGCGGTTGGCAAGTTGCCTCAAGCCGGACAAACGAGGTAAACTTCACGCGTGACAAGAAACGGCATTCTTTTCGCTGCGGTAGTCATCTCGGCTGCGATGGTTTCCGGCTGCGAGCCCAAGGCGTCTACGTCCCCATCCGCGTCACCAACTCAGGTGCTGGGAGATGTCAACGTTATCGTCCTCTCGTTGGATACCACCCGGGCTGATCGCATCGGGTGTTACGGCTACGCCGACGCTGCGACTCCGGCGATTGATGCGCTGGCCGCGCGGGGTGTACGTTTTGAGAACGCCTACGCTCAAGCGCCGCTCACACTGCCGTCGCATTGCTCCATGATGACGGGGCGCTACCCGCGTGAGCATGGCGTGCGCGTCAACGGAAGAAACGCTCTGAATGATGCACACCCCACCCTCGCGGCCGAGGCCAAGGAACGCGGCTACGCGACCGGAGCGTTTGTGGCCGCGTCGGTTCTTCATTCTCGTTACGGCTTGGATCGCGGTTTTGATGTCTTTGGTGATGACATGGGCGCGATGGTGTCAGAGAATACCCACGCCGACCCACAGCGGCGCGGTGACAGCGTGACTGATGAGGCGATCGCCTGGTTTGAAACGGTCAAAGACCAGAAGTTTTTCGCATGGCTGCATTATTACGATCCGCATGACCCGTATGATCCGCCGGAGCCTTTCGCATCTGCCCACGCCAGCTCTGCTTACGACGGCGAAATCGCCTTCATGGATTCGCAGATCAAACGGGTGATGGATTGGTTGGATACGAACACGCTCACGGATCGGACGCTGATCGTTATCGTGGGGGATCACGGTGAGTCGTTCGGGGAGCACGGTGAGTTCGGCCACACGATTTTTTTGTACGACACGAACCTTCGGGTGCCGATGGTGTTTGCCCACCCGAGTTTGCCCAGTGGGAAGCGGATTGACGCTGTGGTCGAGGTGGTGGACGTGTTCCCGACGGTTTTCGCCCTCTTGGGATGGTCGCAGCCTGAGGGGTTGCTGTCTCGTTCGCTTGCGGCGGCGATCCACGGTGCGGCGTTGCCGCCGATCGAAAGCTACAGCGAAGGGCAATATGTTAATTGGTCCTACGGCTGGGCGGAGCAGCGGTCGCTGACGACTGCCCGCTGGAAATACATTTCTTCGACAACGCCGGAGTTGTACGATCGTTCGGTTGATCCGGACGAACGCACTTCGGTGATCGAACGATACCCGGACGTCGCGGAGCAAATGCATGAGGCGTTGGTTCTGCGTTACAACCAGATGGTACCCGGTCAGGCCGGTGCCGTGGTGTTGGATGATGCCGCGCGTCGTGAGATCGAGTCTCTTGGGTATGTGTCCGGCGGTACGGCCCTGGAGTCGCAGGAGTTTTTAACGGCCAACACACCGGACCCTAAGGATATGCTCGATGTGTTTGAGCTGGTGAATCGCGGGGGTGATTTCTTGGCGGCGAACCAGCCGGAAGAGGCTATTCCGCTACTAGCTGAAGCCGCCGCTAGCAGTCCGATGTCGATGAGCATTCACTTTCAACTGGGCTCCGCGTATCAAGAGGTTGGGCGGCATGCGGAGGCCTTCGCGTCGCTTCAGGCGGCGCTGCGGATTGATCCGGAGTTCCCTTCGGCATTGTCAATGGCGGCTCAATCACTCATCGCATTGGGGCGTCTGGAAGAAGCGATCAAACACTACCGCGCCGCGCTATTGCTAGACCCGCTGAACGCGTGGGTTCACGGTTCCCTTGGGCAGGCGTTGCGCAAAACCGGCAACACGGACGAGGCCTTGGTCCACCTTCAAAAGGCCATCGCGATCGAACCGAAGTATGCCGAGGTCTTGAATGAGCTTGGCGTCGTGGCGGAGCAACGTGGTGATGCGAAGGCGGCGCTGGGCTATTACCGGCGCGCCGTAACCGCATCACCAAACCACATCCAGGGGTTGTTCAATCTGGCGATGGTGCTATTGCGCAATGGTAACGCCGCAGAAGCCGCGCCACACCTGCGCCACGCCGTCACACTCAAACCCGCGTTGGCGCGCACCGTGATGGCCCGTGCCCGGGGCTTTGCCAAGGGGGGGAACACTACGGCGTCCCGCGTGTGCCTCCAGGCGGTTGCCGATTTTGATAGCGTTGCTGTCGCGGCTAGATTCAACTTGGCCGTCATGGCCGCTCGTGGCGGCAACCGCGACGCTTCCATCGCTGCCTACGAACGGGTGCTGGAAGTCGATCCGGCTCATGAGAAAACGCTGGCCGCGCTGATGAACTTATACCTCGGTGCCAAGCAAACGCGAAAGGCTGTGACCATGCTTCGTACCGCCGAGATGGCAGCGCCCGAGAGCATAGCCGTGCTTCGGCCGCTAGCGTCGCTTCTGGCGACGGCACCACAGGACGATCTTCGTGACGGGGCGTTTGCTGTAGTGCTGGCCGAGCGGGCGGCGGGCCTCACCCAGCGTAACGATCCAGTTGTTCTAGCCGGCTTGGCCGCGGCCTATGCTGAGACCGGTCAGTTTGACCGGGCGGTTGATGTGGCGACCGAGGCTGTGGGTGTGGCCCGCAAGGCGCAGGCGTCCGGTTTGGCTGACTTCGTGGAATCGCAGCGTGCGGGTTATCAGGCTGGTCGTCCCTTCCGTGACGGGAGTCTTTAGGGCGTGCGCCTTCGCGGGGCGACTGCGGATTGTGTCAACACTTTCCGATCTCTCGGGTTCCGGGTAGACCTTAATCGTGAGCAAGAAACCTATTCTATGTGTTGCCGTCGCACTATCGGCGTTGAACCTCGGGTGTGAGCCTGCGCCTTCGGTTCCAGGCGGTGCTCTTCATCTCCCCGCGCGTACCAACGTCGTTCTGATCACGTTGGATACGACGCGTGCGGATCGGCTCGGTTGCTATGGTTATGCGAAAGCCGAGACCCCGACGCTGGATGCGCTTGCGGCGCAAGGGACGTTGTTTGAGAATGCTTACGCCCAGGTGCCGCTGACACTGCCCTCGCACGCCACGATTCTGACGGGGCGTTATCCGAAAGAACATGGGATTCGGCTCAACGGTCGCGATGCGCTGGCCGCGTCCTATCCGACGCTGGCTCAGACGTTCAAGGATCATGGCTACACGACGGGGGCTTTCCTGGCGTCGTCGGTACTCGATGCTCGGTACCGGCTCGATCGTGGCTTTGATCATTATGATGATGATATGGGCCGGCAGCAGGACGGTTCGGTGGGGGCTGACGTGCAGCGGCGTGCCGACCGCGTGACCGATGCCGCACTGGTTTGGCTCGACGGCGTCAAATCGCAGCCGTTCTTCGGGTGGTTTCATTATTACGATCCGCACTATCCGTATGACCCGCCAACGCCGTTCCGAGGCTCTCTAGAAGACCCATACGACGGGGAGATCGCCTTTGTAGACGCACAGATCAAGCGAATCATCGAGTACCTTGAAACCAACAGTCTTCGTGATCAGACGTTGATCGTTGTCGTCGGTGACCACGGGGAGTCCTTCGGGGAGCACGGCGAAGAGGGCCACACGCTGTTTCTTTACGAGACCAACCTCCGCGTTCCTCTGATCCTGAGCCACCCGATCTTACCGGGCGGTCAGCGCATTGACTCGGTCGTTGAGGCAGTGGATGTTTTCCCGACGGTTCTTTCATCGCTTGGCTGGACGGTTCCCGATGGGTTGTTGTCCCGGTCGTTGTGGGGTGTTGTGGGCTTTGACGTGATCGATGGAAGCTACGCCGAAAGCCTGTACGGCTGGGGTTCCTTCGGTTGGGCGCAGCAGCATTCGTTGACGACGCGTCGGTGGAAGTACATATCGTCAACCATCCCTGAGTTGTACGACTTGGCCGCAGACCCGGTCGAACGGCGAAACGTCATCGCGGATTACCCGCAGGTCGCCGAGCAGATGCGTGAGACGCTCGCAGCGCGCTACAACAACATGAAACCGGGAACGGCTGGTACCGTCGCGCTAAGCGCCAGCGCCCGGCGCGGATTGGAGTCTCTCGGCTACCTCTCCGCGAATCTCGCGCCGGAAATGCCGGAGTTTCTCACGCCGGATGCACCGGACCCCAAGCGCATGGTGAAGACCTACGCCTTGGTGACCCAGAGTCAGGATTTTCTCGCGAGGGGCGAACTGAACCAAGCCATCCCATTGCTTGAGCAGGCTGCAACAGCCAGCCCGTTATCGACAGCGATTCACTTTCTATTGGGCACTTCCTACCAGCGTCTCGATCGCCACGCGGATGCGGTCGAGCCATTGCTGGCCGGGTTGCGGCTTGATCCGAAAAACCCGGAGATGTTGCTCGCGGTCGCCGGATCGTTGGCGACGATCGGCCGAAACGATGAGGCGGAGACGCACTATCGGGCCGCACTGGCGTTCGATGCGATTGCGAAGGATGTCAAACTTGCCGCCGCCGTCCGGTTTAATCTTGCCGTCATCGCGAGCCAGCGCGGTGATCCTGCCGCAGCCACGCAGGAGTATGAGAACGTGCTGCGGCTTGATCCGGGTAACGAGAAATCAGTGGCTGCGCTTGTCAATGTTTACCTCGGTGCGAAACGAACTGGCGATGCCGTTCGTGTCCTTCGTGATGCCTTGCCGGTTGCGCCAAACAGCTTGGCCATTCTTCGCCCGTTGGCGTCATTGTTGGCTACGGCTCCGGACGCGGCCGTGCGCGATGGTACGCTGGCCGTGAGCCTTGCGGAGCGCGCTGTTGACATCAGTAAGCGGGGTGATCCGGTCATCTTGGCTACGTTAGCAGCCGCCCACGCCGAGACCGGCCGGTTTGATCTTGCGATCCGGTTGGGAACGGAGGCGGCAAATGTAGCCAGCCAAAAGCGAATCCCTCAATTGGCCAATTTCATTGAAACCCAAGTTGCAGCCTACCGGAAGGGGCAACCATTTCGAGATAATAGCCTTAGGTAGCGACTGGATTGTGTAGTGCTAAGCCTATACCGTATAACGCTTTACGGTTAATTATGTGTTTATTTCTCGAAAAAACTTCAGTTTTTTGCGTTTTCTTGTTGAATTGCGACACGTGTTGCTGGTATATTGGCGAACTGTCGGTGAAGGTGTGCTTCCAGCGCTAAGCGGTACGCACGGTACATCGACGCAGGAACGGCTTTGTATGGCTGTTCTTGTTGCTGGAGGAACGAGGGAAGCAGGAGGCGGAAGCTACGAGCGAGGGGACGAGCGGTGAGGTAGGGGGGAACCCTGTCATCCGTTTCGATCTACTGGCTTTTCGGCCCGCCGTCAGCTTTGGATTTGTGAGTCAATCGGCTTGAGCCATAGCGTAACAAAACAATCGCTCGCTCACATTGTCGTGCCCGGTGCGCTTGCCGTGGTCAGTGCGTTTTTGATGGCGCTGGCG
>JAJRSR010000224.1 GCA_024278695.1 Planctomycetota bacterium
CTGGAAGCGGCGGGCATCCCCTACCAGATCTTCAACAGGCCCGGCCAATCTGTCATCGTGGTCCCGGCGAATGCTGCCGCGCAAGCCCGGTCCGAGCTGGTGGCTTACGAAACGGAAAACCAATCAGCACCGATGCCCGAGGCAACGGTTTTCGAGCAGCGTAACGGTTGGTTCGGCGTTTTCGGGTATGCAGCCGTGATGCTGGTCATGTTCTTTTTTCAGCGACGGGGCATGTTTGGCGAGAACTGGTTTGAGGCTGGCAAGACACACGCAAGTTTGATTCGTCAGGGTGAATGGTGGCGTGCGGTGACCGCGCTGACGCTACACAGCAGCTCAACCCACCTCGTCGGCAACCTCGTATTCGGCAGTCTGATCGGCCTCTTTGCCGGACGGCTGCTCGGCAGCGGTTTGGCGTGGTTTTGGATTCTTCTGGGCGGTGCCGGCGGCAACCTGCTCAACGCATGGATTCGCGATGCCGAGCACACCTCCATCGGCGCTTCGACCGGGGTCTTCGCGGCGTTCGGCATGGTGGCCGCGTTCGCAGTGATTCACCGGCAGCACATACGACCCTCGAAATTCAGGCGGTACACGCCGATCGTCGGCGCGACGATTTTGCTGAGCTTCCTGGGTACGAGCGGAGAACGAACCGACGTGTTCGCTCACATCGCCGGGTTTATCGCCGGTCTGCTACTCGGCACGGTCTACGGAAAATCAGGCGTCAAAGTCATGCCGGGAACACGAACCCAGCTACTACTCGGATTAGGGACTGTAGCATTCCTTGCGTTAGCGTGGATGATGGCGCTAACACGATACCACCCTTGAGCATGTTCCCATTGCCGTTCCCCCCAAGGTGCGCGCCACTGCATGCAAACTCCCCGACGCCCCCCCGACAACCGAACGCGCTGGGGACGCTGCCCCAGCGCGTCTTGTCTTTGCGGTACCTTACGGAAGCGGACCCGTATAGGCATCCTTGAACCAGAAGTAATCAAACAAGTCCACGTCACCATCGTCATCCGTATCAAAGTCGCCGCAGGCACCCACGTTCACCGACACGGCGTACTCACTCCGATGGCGGCTTGTATGGTTGCAGTTGAGCGTGGCCGTGTCCCACACGACTAACCGTAACGTATAGGCACAGGGGCGCAACTCGCTCGTGTCCCATTCACCCAATACGCCGTTACTAACCGGCCCGGCGGATGAATTGATCGTTACCCAGCCCGACTCGTCGCCGCCGGTGTACTGCAACACCCAACTGGCTAAGTTGGCATCGGCGGCCGTACCCACCACGGTCACAATGCCCTCGACGTAGCTGCACGGCGTCGGATCGTTAATGACGGCCACCGGAGGCGTGTTGTCAACGACGACCTCGATAAACTCCCTTGCCATATTGCCACAATCGTCGCTGCCCACGACGCGCAGCGTGTACGCGCCATCAGGGATACCCGAGCCGATGGTGTTCCAGTGCGCCATGGGGTCATTAATCACGGTGCTCGTGTAAACCGGCTGGGCCGGGTCTACGGGGCTCCACGTCGATCCGCCCGCTACCTGATAGTCCACAACATACGAATCGAAACAGAACGAATCCCACACGGTGCCATCCACGCAGACGTTGCCGCCGATCACCTCCCCAGGGTCCGGCTCGCGCACGGTCAGATTGTCAAACACAGTGCCCAGCCAGACCAAGTTCACGGCCGTCTCGGTAAAACCGCAGGCGTCCTGCACTGTAAGCCGAATCAGATACCGACCTTGCGTCAGACCCGTGGTACTCCACACGCCCAGCAGGTCTGCAACGACCGGTGTCATGCTCGTGGCGATCGTTGTCCACGCCGGGTCGGTCACAGCGCGATACTCCAGGAGATACTGCACGAAGTTATCATCCGTGGCCGTGCCGAAAATCTCCACGGGTTCGCACACGCAAGCAAGCGGTCTCGGCTCGTCGAGCTTGGCAACGGGCGGCATCTTATCATCCGCGCAGACGTCGGGCGTACACTCGATGTCGTCAATCCAGAGTTCCTGCCCACCGAGGCTGACCGACCCGATAGCGCCAGAAAGCGCGATCCTGCCGCAACCCTGCCCCGGTTGCGGCTCATCCACGAGAACCATCACGCCGCCAACCACAGGTGGCAGATCACTAAAGTTCGGAACGCTCACGCACTGCCCGTTCACTTGAAGGTTGATGTTCCCACCGTATTCGCCGAAGTGAATCACCAGATCCGTTAGCGGCACGCCGTAGTCAAACTCGACATTCACATTGTTCACCATCAACTCCGAACCCCCGCCGCACGCCATCCCACCATCCTCAACGCGAACGAAACCGCCCATCGTCGAGTTCGTGCAGGAGCCCACCCCCCAATAGAACTCGTTAAGGTGAAGCAGCACACCGTTTGTCGCAAACGAGCCGCCGGCCGGTATGACCGTACCGACCGCGAGGTCTTCAAAATCAACCGCGCGGCATCCAGGCTCAACGGTTCGAATCGGGCTGACCACCGACAAGAGGGCTTCCTGACCAGTCATGAGCCGAATCGCACACCGACCCATTGCCTCAAACTCAAGAGCCTCCGTGCTCGCGAACATGAACCGTGTTCTGCCCCCGGAAAACACCGGCGTTGTTTCAAAATGAAACGTCACAACCGCCCCGTCCAACCCCCGCGTCACACGGTTCGTAGACACCGTGCCCAGGCTTGTCGTGCTGAAGTCCACGTCCGTCAGGTAGTCGCTGTACGAAGTACACGCGAGCAGCGCGACCGCACCGCTCAGACCATCTACCGTATCCCGGATTTGACGGTTGAAACTCAGCGTTCCCGTCGCCGAATGCCGTACTACACGATCATGTAAGTTTCCGGAAAAAAGAAGTTCGCCGCGTGAACCACGAATCTCAAACGGAACCAAGTTATCGTAGATCACCACGCCGGGGCCTGCACCGCCCGCAACACCGAAAAGAGGAACATCTCCGCCCGGCGACAACTCAACACCAAACACCACGGACGGCACGACCAATACTAAAACCACAGCACCCACACAGAATCGACCCACGGCCGACACACTTCGCTTCGCGCACATGTCATAATCTCCTTGGTTCACTTAAAGTGACCCCTACCCCAGCGACCGACACACGAACCACAACGCAAGAGAACGCCCTCGCCCCTCCGCTCGTGTCGCGCCGGACGCAATATGAGTCGCGTACCACAAACGGCTGCCTATCAAGAAATAGGCGCGCAGCGGCCACGCGTCGTAAAGGGTAGTCCCGGACCAGGTTTGCGGCGGTCACCGGCCCGAAAGAGGCCGTCGCGATCCGCCGAGGCTACCGGACAAGCGCTCGATTCTGCGCGCAGCGCAGTGAATGTCAAGTAATCTTCGAGAAAAGTGCGCCCGTCAGATGCCCCTCCTCTTAAGACGATAGCAAAAGGATGGTCATACCCACGTTTGTGCATCCGGGAATACGGCCATGACCTCGGAATGAAGAGGTGCGTCATTGAACCGGCCCGATCGCCAATGATTCAACAATCTGGTTACGATGAGAACCTAACGACAGGAACGCTCCACGTTGCCTACATACGATCCTCATCCACCATTTCCGCTTCGATCGCGCAGAGCCGTTCGCGCAGGTCGCCCGGTAAAGTCGCACGCACAGTGTCATCTACCAAGCCAACGGAAATCAGGTCTTGAACATGAGCCCGGTCGATGAAACGATGAGATTGTAGCTTCATGGCAACCAGCGCAGCTACATCGATGATTCGTAGGCCATCGGGCGTTTCCACGGCTCGTGACGGATGTGGGGCCGCATGGGTGTAGTGTTCGCGAACCTTCTCCTCTGCGAAGACCACGTGGACACCCGTCTTCGGGTTGGGGTTCACCTCGTCGAGAAACATCTGAACACCCATCGCCTCGGCCGAAGTGAGCCCGCACGCACGCAGCGCATCGGCGGCCCGATCGAGGTCAATCCGGCACAACAGGACATCCACATCCTTCGTCGTGCGCGCGGCAGACTCATCCACCGTGCTCACCCATGCGGCCACCGCATTACCGCCGATGATCGCATACGCAACGCCAGCATCATTCAAAGCGCCACATGTACGCCGCAGCAGTCTTTCGACGCGATCCACGGCCATGACATACCGCCTGAAAGAAGAATCGATGACCATACCACCATGATATACGATGAGAACCCCAGGCAGCAACCACCCGTTGTTGCGTTGTTGCCTATTCTCCGTACTTCGCGATGACTTCCTCCCTGCTTTTCCCGAGGATACCATATTTCTTACCGACCTTCGTGAAGGCTTCGATGGCTTTGTCGATGTGCGACGGGTCGTGGCCGGCGGATAGCTGCACGCGAATACGGGCGAGGCCTTTAGCTACGACCGGAAAGTAAAACCCGATGACGTAGATCCCCTCGTCGTACAGATCGCCAGCCATATCCTGCGAGATCTTCGCGTTGTAGAGCATGATCGGCACAATCGGGTGCGTGCCGGGCTTGATGTCGAACCCGGCCGCGGTCATGCCTTCACGGAATCGCTTCGTGTTGCTTTCCAGCTTGTCACGCAGGTCGGTCGTCGAAC
>JAJRSR010000225.1 GCA_024278695.1 Planctomycetota bacterium
ATTTTCGACAGCACACCCATTCGCACTAACTCCTTAATTCAGTTGGAATCGCACAACATACAGGCTCCAACGCCCTTTGACAATGCCCCAAGTCCATCTATTCACACTCGAATCACCGGCACCAAGACAACCAGAATACAGCAACGCTTGATTTCTGCCGTAACAATCGCCGTTTCCCCAGAATCCACGTGGTCGGGAGCTACGGCAAGATTCCCGGTTCTGTATCGACCACCCAATATCCGCTACGCTTCGGGGTAGTGCCTGATTTGGTGTTTCCGTGAGCTTTCTTGTGCTGTTTTTTGGAGCCGACGATGCGAATCCGCAACTGGTCACTCGCGATGATTGTGATTCTTGCCTCCACTTTTCCCGCGAGCGGCGAGGTGTTGTCAAAGTATCGTGGCACACTGACTCCGATCATAGACCAGCAGACGCAGAGCCGGTTGGCCGACTGGCTCGCCTACTACAAAGACCTCCATACCCACCCCGAGCTTTCGCTCAACGAGCGGGAATCGGCGAGAAAGATGGCCGGGCGATTGCGGGCTGCCGGCTACGACGTCACGACGGGTGTGGGCGGGCACGGTGTGGTCGGCACGCTCCACAACGGCGACGGACCAACCGTGCTCATTCGCGGTGACATGGACGCGCTACCCATTACCGAAGAAACCGGACTCCCTTACGCCAGCAAGGTCAAGGTCACACGCGAGGATGGTCAAATGGTGGGCGCGATGCACGCCTGCGGTCACGACATCCACCAAACCTGTTTGGTCGGAACGGCCGAGCTGCTCGCCCATCTGCGAGACCGATGGTCGGGCACGGTGCTGATCGTCGCACAACCCGCTGAGGAAATCGGCACCGGCGCGCTCGCGATGCTACAAGACGGTTTCTTCGATCGGTTCGGCAGGCCTGACTACCTGTTGGCGTTACACGTTTCTGCATCACACCCGGCCGGCACGCTGGCGTATACCTCCGGATGGGCGTTGGCGAATGTGGACTCTGTGGACATCACGATTTTCGGGCGCGGCGGACATGGCTCGCGCCCGAACGAAGCGGTTGATCCGGTGGTGGCCGCGGCCCAAGTGGTTGTGTCACTACAGACAATCGTCAGCCGACGCGTTGACCCGAAGGAACCGGCCGTCATCACCGTCGGCTCGATTCACGCCGGCTCAAAACACAACATCATCTCCAACGAAGCCAAGCTACAAATCACGGTACGATCCTACACCGACGAAACCCGGCGCATTCTTCTCGACGGCATCCGCGATGTGACGCGCCACACGACACGAGCGATGGGGTGCGAGACAGACCCGATCGTTAGCATTCGAGAGAAGGAGTTCACACCCGCCACCTACAACGACCCGGCGCTGGCCGCTGCGGCCGCCAAGGTGTTTGAACGCGTCGTCGGCAAAGACAACACGGTCTACCGAGAGGCCGTCATGGGCGGCGAGGACTTTGGGAGGTTCCCGAAACAAGCCAACGCACCGGGCTTCATCTTCTGGCTCGGCGCGGTCAAGTATGATCTGTACGAAGCGAGCCAAGAGCCCAACGGTCCACCGCTACCCTCACTACACTCCAGCAAATTCGCCCCCGACCCCAAACCGACCATCACCACCGGCGTACGCGGCATGACATCGCTCGCGCTGTCGTTGTTGAAGACAAAATAATCCACGCACGGCGCGCGTTTCCGCAGTTATCCGTCGAGAGCGCTCGATTTTAGCGGTTTGAGATGGCCGGTTTCAAACCCTACAATGTAAACGCGAAGTTTTTTTATTGTGGTTCCTGTACATACCGTAGAAAGGATCGACCATGTCTATCGTCAACATTTCCCGGGGCACGCCACTTTCGCCAAAGTATCTTTGCGTCCTACTTGCCTGCATCAGCCTTACAGATGTGGGCCTACTTTCAACTGCGCTGTGCACTGATTCAAAAAACAAAAAGGGGACAAGAGTCCAACGGCAGCGTCTTGATTCACTCGACGAGGCGATCGCTAAGGCCAAGATTGAGCTGAATACCGACCATACCGTTGGCGTTGCGGCTATCGTCTACACCATCAGTACACTTTCGGGACAAACAATCCAAGCACACACCAAATTTCGATCCGCCGGGAGGTCCGCTGCTGGGTACATACCGGGAACGATTTCAACCAGTGAAGCAGTTATGCAGCCTGCTATTATCCGTGGTGCAACGCGCGCCGTGGAGCTTCATGTGATCGCACACGGTTTCGAAAGATGCATACGACGCGTAATCCTTCATCCCGGAGAGTTGGTGATCTGGGATGATATCGTTCTTGAACCGATCACCAATCAAACAGCCGCCTCGATCGTCGGGCGCGTCCGACTGGAAGGCGAAAAGGATGACCTCGAAGGCTTGGTGATTTATGTGGATAACGATGCCGCTGCCTTCACAGACGCATCTGGCTATTTCGCAATCGATTCCATCAGCTCCGGACGGATCCAGCTCTCAACTCAAAAAACGGGATTCTTGGGTCTGCGTACTGAAGTAAGGGTTGCCGCGGGCGAAGTAGAGGTTTGCGAGTTAACCGGCCACCGAAAACGGTTCGCACATGTACGTTGGGCATATCAGCCAGACGGCACAAGGCATTTCGACGGCGAGACTCGTACCGGCTCGGCCGTTTTATCAACACGAAAAATGTCACGCATTAGCTTCGCCAAAGGATTTCAGCAGGTTTCCGGACTGAGCGATTTTCTAATAACGCAGGAAAAGGATCAACTGATTCTTCGCCATTTCGACATGCGCGGAGGCAATATTCCGTCGTCGATCCTGATCAAGGACTCCAGTCTTGACGACTTCAACATGGCACCCGATTCCGGCTACGCGCGAACAGAAACACCGCTTCACCCCGGTGACGTATATTTTTTCCATTGCTATGACGGCGAGCACTATGCCATGATGGAAGTTCTCAAAATCACTACCGAACGACCGCCACTTGAACGTGACTAGGCGTAATGGACAACAGGTTGCGCGTTTAACTTCCGCGCACCTGTTTCGCGAAGACGCGCCCATAGCACCCGGAACGTGGTGCGCGTGGCTGATAGACGGCTCCAGTAGTGACTTGCGAGCGTGAAACAAACGAAGTCACCACCAGCGAAATCCATCATGAATCAACGCCCACGCTTCGGCCCCGGCTTGCTCGTCACGGCCGCCTTCATCGGGCCGGGTACGATCACGACGGCTAGCCGGGCTGGCGCGGGGTTTGGGTTGGCGCTGGCGTGGGCGATACTTTTTTCCGTCATCGCGGCGATCGTGTTGCAGGAGATGGCCGCCCGGGTCGGCTTGGTCACGCGTGGCGGCTTGGGCGAGGCGATCCGGTCGAGTTTTGACCACCCGCTTGCGAAAGCGCTGGCCGTGGGGAGCGTGGTCGCGGCAATCGCACTCGGCAACGCGGCCTATCAAACCGGGAACCTCACCGGAGCAGCCATCGGTCTTGGCATGATCACCGGCGTTCCAGAATCCGTGCTCGTCATGCTCATCGGTGCGGCCGCAGCCGTGGTGCTCGCCATGGGGAGCTACAAACTCATCGAGCGCGTGCTCGTGTTGCTCGTCATCACCATGAGCTTGGTGTTCGCGGTCACGGCGATCGTCCTTCGTCCCGATCTCGGCGCGCTGGCTCGTGGGCTTTTCATGCCGAGCGTGCCGCAAGAATCCCTCGTCACGGTGATCGCACTCATCGGCACGACGGTGGTGCCGTACAACCTATTCCTGCACGCCTCCGTGGTTCGTGAAAAATGGTCGGCCGACGCCCCCTTGGAAGAGGTGCTTCGCGACTCGCGTCGTGATACCATTATCGCGGTACTGCTCGGCGGCGGGGTGACGCTGGCCGTCATGGTCACGGCGGCTGCCGCTTCTCAAGACGGCACCTTCACAGATGTCGCAACAATGGGACAACAACTCGAACCGGTGCTCGGACGGTGGGCACCTGGATTCTTCGCAGCAGGGTTGGCAGCGGCTGGTTTGACCAGCGCGGTCACCGCACCGCTCGCGGCCGCCTATGCCACGGCCGGTGCCTTGGGTTGGCCGATGACCCTACGAAACTGGCGTTTTCGCACGGTGTGGGCGACGGTACTTCTTGCCGGTGTGGTCTTTGCGGTGTGGTTCGGGGGCTCGCCGATTCAGGCGATCATCTTTGCCCAGGCTGCGAATGGGTTGATTTTTCCCATGGTGGCGGTTTTCCTGCTGATTGTCGTGAATCGTCGGTCGTTGATGGGAAATGCGGCCAACACGACTGCCGCAAACCTTCTTGGCGTAGCCGTCGTGCTCGTGGCGGCTGGACTTGGAGCATGGAAGCTATGGCGGCTGTAGGCGGAAACCCTGAAATTCATTGGCGAATTCATGTGCCAGGACTGGAGACAGATGGTGTAGGAGCACCCTGGGGTCGATAAACGGCGCTACACCGTGCCATAGTTATCGCACCTTGATGGTTTTCTTTTGTCACGAGGCGGTTCCTACGGCCGCTCCAAGACCGAATCACTACGGAATCGAACCTGCCGGTTTGACGCAATAATGCTTTCGTCCTGGAATTGTGCTTGAACACCAATGCCGCTCTGCGTTAGAATGGTAGTTGGTTGTAGGCTGAATCGGAAAGCGTACGCGGGTGAGTCACGCTGACGCGGGCTTCAAGAGTCGGGCTGGGCCTACTTCGGGGTGATGAGATGGCCGAATTGTTTCCGCGGCTTCCTGCCTCTGCGGAAACTTGCTTCAGAAAGAAGTGATCGTGAATAGATGGGGGTGCGCTTGAGGCGTCTATCAACAATCAAGCGGCCGCGCGTGGGTGCGTACCTTACCCCGGCGTGGCTTTCGCGGATGGCCGCGATGACTCTCTGCTTGGGCACGCCACAGATCACCCGTGCGCAGTCGCTGGTGGTGGAGCAGGCGGGGGCGATTCAGGTTGCGTTACAACAAGGTTGGTTGATCCGTACCAACACCGCATCCGGCGGCACCGTTGAACTCAAGTGGCTGGCCGACGACATCCCCCTCTATTACGAAACGCATAACGAAGACGCGGCGCGCGCGCTCAACATAGACGCGGCTCGTCCGGGCGGCGCGCTCGGCTTGAGCTTGACCGGTGCCGGACAAAC
>JAJRSR010000226.1 GCA_024278695.1 Planctomycetota bacterium
CGTCAACCCGGCAATCGTCTCGGCGTCTTCGATGGTGATCGCTGCGGCCGGGATCTTGGGTTCGATCTCGCCGTAGCGCATGGCTCCGGTGTGCGGCGTGTACAGGCTGTTCGCGGTTACCGAACGCACCAGAGCGGCCACAGCGCCTTTCGCTGCCGCGAGCCGGGCACCGTGTGCGCGGTACTTTACCGTCGCGCGATACCCGCTGCCGCGCTCCGCGTCGTAGGGTGGCATGACCTTGTTGAACAGGACGATCTTCCCTCTGGCGGCGTCACCAGCAGCGTCGAGCGCTGCCTCATCAGCGACGACGATCACCGGTGCGGTGATCCCCTCCGGCCGCGTTCCCACAGACCGGCCCAGCCCAAGCATGTTGAGCGCTTGCCGTCGCGGTGCGATCATCGTGGCCGATTCCTCGCCACGAACCCATCGCGGCACCATCACCTTTTCCAGCCGGACATTCTCCGCGTCGTCAGCCTTCATCGCCTCTGCCGCCCACGCCGTCGCGCGGTCCAGATTGGCCGACCCGCTGAGCCGGTGCCCGATGTCCAGGCATAGCACCTCCATTTTGGCGTAGGCGTCGTTGCCAGCCATCACGGATTCGATGATGCGGGTCGCGGTTTTTTGATATTCGGACGTAATATCGCTGGCGGTTTCGTTCGTGGTGGGCTCATGCTCCAGGTAGGCTGGAGCAGTCACGGCGGCACCGGTCATGATCGCGGCAAGTAGAAACTCAAACATCGGGTACGGACTCCTTCGGGTGCTCTTTAGTTCCTGGATACCGGTCGGATCGCGGCCCGATGGCGACCGGGTGTAAGAACCCGATTCTAGCTTCCGTAGCCGTGCCTGCCACCGCGGAAAGCCTGTGACGAATACGCGTGCACCCTTCGGCCGGTCACGCTTGCGTAACGCCTGCCGGATAGCGTAGTTACGGCAGCCGCGCGGTCTAGTCAGTCGGCTACGATGGCGTATGATATGGTCGTTCAACGAGCGGTGCGGCCTGCCGATAGGACTACCGTGTCGGTGGCGGTTGTGGGGATTTCGTGATGAAGTCGGGTAGACGCATCAATCTGGTTATCGGGCTTGCGCTGGTGGGCGTGCTTGCTTCGGCGTCGCCGGCTCAGGCGTACATCGGACCCGGTGCAGGCTTCGCGGTTGGTACGACGGTCATTGCGTTCTTCATTGCGTTAATCTCCGGTCTCACGGCGTTCGTACTCTGGCCGATTCGCTGGGTGATCCGTTCGGTTCGCGGGCGGCGGGCACATGCCAAAGCGCGGGTCAAGCGGTTCGTCGTGCTCGGGCTTGATGGGATGGAGCCCACCCTCGCCGAGAAGTTCATGGCCGAGGGTAAGATGCCCAACCTCGCCAAGCTCCGCGAAAACGGAACGTATGCCAAGCTGGGGACCACCGCGCCGCCGTTGTCACCGGTGGCATGGTCGACGTTTCTCACTGGTTGCAACCCCGGCAAGCACAACATTTTTGATTTTCTCACGCGGGACCGGCGGAACTACAAGCCGTTGATGTCATCCGTGGATATTCGTGGGCCGTCACGTACCCTCAAGATCGGAAAATATGAGTTGCCGATCGGCAAGGCCAACATCCGTCTGCTGCGCAAGGGTACGCCGTTTTGGAATGTGCTGGGCGATCACGGTATTTTCAGCAGTATCATCCGTGTGCCGATCACGTTTCCGGCTGAGCCGTTTCGCGGCGTGTTGTTGTCGGCCATGTGTGTCCCTGATATTCGCGGCACACAAGGCACCTTTTCCTTCTATACGACCGGGGATGGTGGTGAGGGTGCGGAGGCGCACATCGGCGGTGAGCAGGTCCGTGTCGTGCGAGAGGGCAACGTCATCCGGTCGCACCTCGTTGGACCGGAAAACAGTGTCGAGCCGGGTACAGGGGCGATGCGGTGCCCGTTTGCGGTAGAAATTTCCGGTAAGGATAAGGCCGAGCTTTCCGTCGCGGGTGAGCGGATCGCGCTCGAGGCCGGCGTTTACTCCCCATGGGTCTCGGTCACGTTTGATGCAGGGCTGGGTATCAAAGTGAGGGGCATCTGCGAGTTCCTGCTTGTCGCGACGGAGCCTGAGTTTCAGTTGTACGTCACGCCGATCCAGATCGATCCGGAAGCGCCGGCCATGCCGATCTCGCACCCGGCCGTCTACTAGACCTACCTTTCCAAGCAGCAGAACAAATTCGCCACGCTCGGGTTGGCCGAGGACACCTGGGGGATGAACGCAAAAATACTCGACGATGACGCGTTCCTGCACCAATGTATCGAAGCCGACGAGGAGCGCGAGAAGATGTTCTTCGACTCGCTCGACAAAGTGCGGCGTGGGCTGTGCGTTTGTGTGTTCGATGGTACGGATCGCATCCAACATATGTTTTGGCGCTACATCGATGAGAAACACCCTGCACATGACGGGCAATGTCCGAAGAGCCGACAGCGACGCGACGCCATCGAAGACCTATACAAACGTATGGATGAACTGGTCGGGCGGACCGTGAAGGAATGCGACGACGACAAGACCGTGCTGATGGTCATCTCCGATCACGGGTTTAACTCGTTCCGCCGTGGCGTTGACCTCAATGTCTGGTTGATCGAAAACGGTTACCTCAAACTCAAGGAAGGCCGCGCGGGCCAGAAGTATCTGGGCGGGGTCGATTGGTCGCAGTCAACGGCGTACTGTATTGGGCTTGCCGGCATTTGGCTCAACATCA
>JAJRSR010000227.1 GCA_024278695.1 Planctomycetota bacterium
AACACGGCCATCCGTACCTATTCGCTTGACATGCTCGGTTCGCTCGGCGCGTCACTGGTCGCGGGAATCATCGTGGTTTGGATATCCGTAGCTGTCTGGCGGTACGACGCGTGCCATACTGTGGCACTACTAGGTGCGATCGCGTTCGGCGCGCTGCCTGGCGCAATTGTGGGTGAGGCGCTCATCGCCGCGTACAACCGTGCCGGGTTTGATCCGATCTACGCTCATTGGCCCATTCTCACGATCGGATACGTCGCTCGGTTCGCGTGGGTCGGGCTGTGCATCGTAGCCGCCCTGCACCGCCAAGCGTCCCAATCATTGGTCGAGCAAGCCACCACCGACGGTGCGACTGGCGGTGCTGTCGTGCGGCACGTCGTCCTGCCAATGCATTGGCCCACGCTCGCGGCAGCAGCGGGTTTGGTCACCGTGTTGAGTGTGGCCGAGCTACCGGTGGCGTCGATGGTCCGCCCACCGGGTTTCGCCCCGATCTCGCTGGTCATCATCGAAAAATTCCACCGGTTCGAGGATGGCCTGCTGATCGCCCTGAGCCTCACCCTGGTGGCCGCTGGAGCGATTGCGGCGGTTTTCTGGGTCGCAGCGAAGCACCGGCAACAACAATTCACAGAGTAACAGCGGCGAAACAGCGCCCCACACCAGAACGAGCCCGCGCCTACACATCACGGCGATCTCGTGTACAATGCGGCTCCCGAGTCCCGGCCGGGGCGTTTTCGCCGAGCCTGTGCGGTTTCGGTGCCAATTTGGACAGGGGTGCGAGCCGCAACCCCAAACGTGTACGGGACACCCGAAACGAGGAAGCTACGTTGCCACGAAAGCCAATAAAAACAAGGGATAAGCTCGAATACCTGTCGATCCTGGATGGAAAAGGCAAGGTCGATGCGGCCCTTGACCCGAATCTCGACGCCGAAACGGCGATTTACCTCTACCGGCTCATGCTGACGGCCCGCCGACTGGACGAGCGCTGTATCAACATGCAACGCCAGGGGCGCATCGGCACCTATGGCCCTTGTCGCGGACAGGAGGCGGCGCATTGTGCGGCCACCATCTGCATGGACCCGGAAGATTGGGTCGTCCATGCGTTCCGCGAGCCGTCGTCGTTTTACCATCGCGGCTGGCCCTTGGAGACCGTGCTCAAGTTCTGGGGCGGTTACGAAGAGGGTTGCCAACCGCCCGAAGGCGTCAACGACCTACCGATCGCCGTGCCGATCGCGTCGCAGCTTCCCCATGCGATGGGTATCGCCTGGGGGATGAAGCTTCGCGGCGACAAGCGCGCGGTGCTTTGTTATTGCGGCGACGGCGGCACGAGCGAGGGCGACTTCCACGAGGCGATGAACTTCGCCGGTGTCTATCAGCTACCGGTCATCTTTTTGATTCAAAACAACCAGTGGGCGATCTCGATCCCCCGCGAGGCACAAACGGCCTCCGAAACCATCGCCCAGAAAGCAACGGCTTATGGGTTCGACGGGTTGCAGTTGGATGGCAATGACCCGTTAGCCGTCTACGTCGGCACGCGGGAGGCGGTCGATAAGGCCAAGGCCGGCGGCGGACCAACGCTGATCGAAGCGGTGACCTACCGGTTGGGGGTCCACACCACGGCCGATGACCCGACGAAATACCGCTCGAATGAAGAAGTCAAGAAATGGGAGAAGCTCGATCCGATCCCCCGCTTCCTGAATTACCTGCTCAAGAAGAAAATCCTCAACGAGAAATCCGCCGCCAAGGTCGAGGAGGACGTACTTGCAGAGGTAGCCGGTGCGGTCGAGCGGTTTGAGGAATCACGCGACGTCGATCCGCTCGACTCGTTTGATTATCTCTTCGTAAACACCCCCGAAGAAGTGAAACAACAACGCGACGAGTTCGCCGAATGCCTGAAGCAAGAAGGTATAGGAGCGGGACATTGACCACGATTGAAGACACCAATACATCGCAGCAGCGATCGAAGGCTGGCAATATGACCATGATGAACATGGTGGGCGCGCTCAACCTCGCGATGGATGACGCACTCCGCACAGACGATAGCGTGGTACTCTTGGGACAGGACATCGGCCAAGACGAAGGCGTGTTTCGCGTCACCGCTGACTTGTTGGCAAGGTACGGCAAGGACCGCGTCATCGACACGCCGCTGGCTGAGGGTGCCATCATCGGCGGTGCGGTCGGCTTGGCGATCTACGGCATGAAACCGGTCGCTGAGATGCAGTTCTCCGGCTTCGCCTATCAGGCGTTTCACCAAGTGGAGCAGCATGTGTCGCGTTTCCACAACCGCACGCGCGGACGCTACCCGATGTCGATGGTGATCCGCATGCCTTACGGCGGCGGCATTCGCGCGGTCGAGCACCACAGCGAAAGCCGGGAAGCCTACTACGCCCACACGCCGGGGCTGCACATGGTCATGCCCTCATCACCGCGCAACGCGCGGGCGCTGCTTCTCGAATCGATCCGGTGCCCCGATCCGGTCATTTTTTACGAACCCAAGGCCGTCTACCGGTCTTTCAAGGAAGAAGTTCCCGAGGAGCCGGAAACGATGCCCATCGGCAAGGCCCGGATCGCCCGAGAGGGCTCTGACATCAGCCTGATCGCCTGGGGTGCAATGGTTCGCCCCGCCCTCGAGGCGGCCGAAGACCTCCAAAACTCCGACCGCGTCTCCGTTGAGGTTGTCGATCTGCTTTCCGTTTCGCCGATGGATACGCAGACGATCGTCCACTCGGTAGCGAAAACAGGCCGGGCCGCGGTCGTGCAAGAAGGACCAAGGAATTGCGGCATCGGTGCGGAGGTCATCGCACGCATCGTCGAACACGGCCTGATGCACCTGGAAGCGCCGATCAAACGAATCGGCGGTTACGATGTCCAATTCCCGTATTTCGCCCGGGAGCGTGCGTTCCTGCCGAGTGCCGAGCGAATCGCCAACGGGTTGCGGGAAGTCATTGCGTTTGAATAGCCAACAGCAGCGCGCCGAGTGGAACACCGGCGTAGCTTGCTAAAAGAAAAATGATAAAGCACCTACCACGGGAGCAGATTGATGGCCAGGGAGTTCACGTTACCCGATCTCGGTGAAGGTATTACCGAGGCGCAGATTATTCGCGTACTGATCCAGTCCGGTGAGACCATCGCCCTGGACCAACCCTTGATGGAAGTTGAGACGGACAAAGCCGCCGTCGAGATTCCCTCTCCCTTTGAAGGCGTGGCCGATAAGGTTCACGTGAGCGAGGGGCAGACGGTCAACGTCGGCGACGTCATCGTGACGTTCGACGGTGAATCCGGCAAAAAGTCCACGGGCACCAACAAGCAAGCTGCCAACGCACCGGCTGCCACGTCGGCGACGGCTGTGGCCGAAGCACCACCGGCCGCACCGCCATCCCAACAAAGAACCACGACCGCAGCAGCGCCGGCCGTACGCAAGTTGGCCAGAGAAATGGGCATCGCCCTCGACACCGTGACCGGCACGGGACCGGGTGGCCGCGTCACCAAGGACGATGTCACGCGGCATAACGCAGCGCCGGCGGCACCGGCGGACTCGCCAAGTGCAGCACCCGCGCCCACACCCAAGCCGCGCCCCCAGCCAACGATGCCACTGCCGGGTGTCCCGGGTACTGACAAGTGGGGACCGATTCGCCGCGACAAGATCACCCAGATTCGCAAGACCATCGCCAATCAGATGTCGCTCTCGGCGTTTACGGCCGTCCATGTCACGCACAATGATGAGGTGGACATTGCCGAGCTCGATTCGCTTCGGCGCGAGTTGAGTGCGCTGACCAACAACGACCCCAAGCTCACGGTGATGACATTCGTCATTCGGGCAACGTGCCTCGCGATTCGCAAGTTCCCGATCTTCAACGCCAGCTTTGACCAAGACAACGGCGAAATCGTCTACAAGGACTACGTGAACATCGGCATTGCGGTGGATACGGAACGTGGGCTGATCGTACCGGTGATTCGCAACGTGGACACGCTCGGTCTGCGCGACATTGCGTTTCAGTTGCGCACGCTCGCCGATCGGATCCGTACGAACCAGTTCGCGATTGAAGACCTGCGCGGCGGCACGTTCACGATCACCAACGTCGGCGCACTCGGCGGTTCGGTCAGCACGCCGATCATCAACTACCCGGAGGTCGCGATTCTCGGGTTGGGTCGATCGAAATGGACGCCGGTCATCGACGAGGACGGAGAAATCGACAAGGGCCTGATGCTCCCGATGAACCTCTCGTTCGACCATCGGGCGACCGATGGCGCCAACGCCGCGAGGTTCTGCGGGGAGATCATCAGCTACCTGCAGCACCCGTCCAAGTTCATGCTGGATTAGCCAGTCAGCAGCCCTTGATGCCAAACGCGAACGGAACAATAAGCGGTGCGAGGGTCGAAGTATGGCCCGCCTCACGGTACGATCCAGTTTGGAGCCCCGGTGCCGATCTGACATCGCGGCGAATGACCGAAGACTTACGTCACAATAAATACGAAAGCGTTAGCTCATGGTAGTTGGTGAATTCACGCAAGAAACGGATCTGTTGGTCATCGGTGGTGGCCCGGGCGGGTATCACGCTGCATTTGGTGCGGCCGCCAACGGCATACAGACGACCATCGTTGAGACCTCCCCGCAGCTCGGCGGCGTCTGCCTGCAACGGGGGTGCATTCCATCCAAGACGTTTCTTTCCCTAGCTGAGACGGTTCACGCGGCGCAGTCGGCCAAGGCTGCCGGCATCAGCTTCGGCAAGCCCACGTTTGACGTCAGCGCCATCCGCGCCTGGAAGGAGAATGTCGTAGACAAACTCGCCGGCGGTCTCGCGGCGATGGCCAAGAAACACAAGGTGGAGGTCGTCAAGGGCACGGCCGTCTTCGAGGACGGCAAGCACGTTGCGCTACGAGACGGCGACATCGCCCGCATCAAGTTTCGCCGGGCGATCATCGCAACGGGCTCCCGGTCCATCGAACTTCGCGGCTTGCAGATCGACTCCCCGCGCGTGCTCACCTCGCGCACCGCGCTCGATATGAAAAGCATCCCCACGACCATGCTCGTCATCGGCGGTGGCTACATCGGACTCGAACTCGGACAGGTGTACGCGGCGTTCGGATCGAAGGTCACGGTCGTCGAGATGACCCCGACCCTGCTACCCGGTGCCGATGCTGACTTGGTCCGCCCGCTGGCGAAGCGGCTCAAGGAAGACCTCGCCGAGATCAGCCTGGATACCAAAGTCGTCAAGATGAAAGAGGTCAAGGGCGGTATCGAGATCACGTTCGAGGGCAAAAACATCCCCAAGACGAAGAAGTACGACGCCGTCTTGGTCTCGGTCGGACGCCGACCCAACTCCACGGAACTCGCGCTTGATAAAGCTGGCGTCGAGACCGACGAACGCGGCTTCATCAAAGTGGGTGACAACTTCGCCACGACGGCACCGCGCATCTACGCCATCGGAGACGTCATCGGCAACCCGATGCTCGCGCACAAAGCCATCCATGAGGGCACGGTGCTGGCAGACCAGCTCGCCGGAAAGGACAACGTGTTTGACCCGCGCGCCATACCGGCCGTCGTCTTCACAGACCCGGCGATCGCGTGGGCGGGCTACACAGAAGCTGAGGCGAAAGCGGCCGGGCTCGACATCACCATCAAAAAGATGCCCTGGACCGCATCCGGAAAAGCAGTCGCCTTGGGTCGAACGGATGGCGTCACCAAGCTGATCTTCGACAAAAGCTCAAAGCGGCTGCTCGGCGTCGGCATGACCGGCTCACACGTGGGCGAGATGATCGCCGAGGGCGTGCTGGGCATCGAGATGGGTGCCGTCGCGTATGACGTGAGCCACACGATCCACCCACACCCCACGCTATCTGAGATGGTCGGTAACGTCGCCAGCATGATGACCGACTAACGGGCGAGGATCCACCAGCGGGATGGGTGGCGGCAATCGAATGATCGGCTTCTTTCGAACGGGTGGCGCACCTTTGGGAGGTGGGGAAGTCGATTGGCCTGGATCATTGCTGGCTCAGGGGCGGCTTTTCATCCCGGAGATTCGCGTCCCTGCGGCTAAGGCCGTGAGCGACCCAAGCCCTGAAGCTACGGGCACCCGGAACATGAAAGCATCTTTGACGCGCCATCGCAGTCGACTCGGGCTACAATAGTCGTGGATGCCCCGATCGCAGTGGACGCGCTCAGTCATGATTAAGGCACTGGCTCAGAACTGGCTCACTGAATCGCTCCTCAACGAGGACGACCACGTCATCGTGGGCGTGTCCGGCGGTCCGGACTCGATGGCGCTGCTGCACCTGCTGGTCGAAGCCAACCGCTCGCTTGACTGGAACCTGCGGCTCCACGTCGCCCATCTCGACCACCAGCTTCGCGGCGGTGAATCCACAGAGGACGCCGCATTCGTCCAAGCCGCAGCAGACGCCCTATCGCTCCCCTGCACGGTCGCTCACGAAGACATCGCTGGCGCGGCAACAACCCAATCCATCGGAATCGAAGAAGCCGGCCGAAAGGCTCGGTATGCGTTTTTCCACCGCGTGTGCCTTCAGACCGGTGCCAAGCTGATAGCCGTCGGGCATCACGCCGACGATAACGCCGAAACGATTCTGCACCGCGTGCTGCGCGGCACGGGACTTCGTGGGCTTGCCGGCATCCCCCATCGCCGCGAGCTGACCAGCGGTGCGGGCGTGTTCATCATCAGGCCGTTGCTTCGGCTCACACGTGCCACGATCACCGACTATCTGGAAGAAGCCGGCATCGCCTTTCGAGAGGACCGCACCAACGCAGACACCACGGGCGTGCGTAACCGCATCCGCCACAACGTGCTACCCCTGGTCGAGGGTGAGATCAACCCGCAGGCGCGTGAGGCGATCACGCGACTCGGCGAGCAGGCTCAGTGGCTGGTTGAGTTTTTGCACGAAACAGTACACCGCACGTTTGAGACGCTGATTATTTCTCGCACCGACCAGATGTTAACGCTCAATGTCGATACGCTCTCGCGCAAGAGTCGCATCGTTCAGACCGAGATCGTCCGCTTGGCTTATGCCTCGTTCGAGCTTGGCGAGCAAGACCTCGCGTTCTCCCATCTGGTGGCCACCCTCGATCTGATAGCCGAGTCCGCAGGCGGAAAGCAGGTGCAGTTTCCCAGGGGAATGATTGTAGAAAACCGTTACGGGCAGCTTACGTTTTCGCTACCGACGGAAGAGGCGCGTGAGACCATCGCCGCAGAAATCGCGGTCCATGTGCCGGGACGCACCACGCTGCCCATCCGCCGGATGACCATCGAATGCACCATCGAAGAGACCACCCCGGCGCAAATACGAAAGCTGCGTCACGCCAGCCACGGGATGGAAGAGTTCGTCGATTTCGACGCCGTAAAGCAACCGCTGGTCGTGCGTACGCGCCGACCGGGCGAGCGTTTCTTTCCGCTGGGCGCACCGGGCACCAAATCGCTCGCCGATTTTCTCACCGATAACAAGGTCGCCCCGAAGGTTCGCGAACGGGTGGCCGTGCTTTGCGACCACCTGGGTCCGATCTGGATCATAGGCCACCGCATCGACGACCGCGTCAAGCTCACTGAACTCACGCGTCGCGTCCTGCACCTTCGCGCCGCGCCACTGGTACCAGGATGATGGCGCATCACGCGCGAGTCGCGGACCACGATCACGCTGATACCTGCCGCGAACCACTCGGCGTGCGATGGGTATTGTTGATCGCGATGATCGCCTTGGGCGCACGCGTCGGGTGGGGGCTGCTGCGTTTTTATCGCGGCGGCGATGCGGTACTGCTGGAGTTTCCCGACGAGCAGCAATACTGGCTGATGGCCCAATCACTTTGGCTCGGTGACGGGCTGATGGACGAACTCGGCTTTCGCGCGACACGCATGCCGCTCTACCCCGGCATCCTCTCGGTCTTCACCGGTATCAGACACGGCATCTACATCGCCACGGCGCTTCACTGGTTGCTCGGTGCAGCGGCCGCCGTACTCACCGCAGGCGTCGCCCGTGCCATGTTCGGACGGCGCGTTGCGGTTGTGGCCGGGCTCCTTGTCGCATTCGACCCGTTTCTTGTATTCTTCAGCTCACTCCTGCTCACCGAGACGCTCTTCATCACGCTGATGCTCGCGCTTTGGCTGGCGGTGTGGCCCGCGTTTCGTGATTGCGATCGGACAATCGGTACGCGGCGATGGGTGCTCATTGGCCTGATCGCAGCGGCCAGCGTCTACGCGAGAGAGTCGGGCCTTGGTCTTGTCGGTGCCATGCTGGCGGTGCTGGTCATCTGGCGACGGGACCGACACGCGGTGATGGGCAGCGCCATCGTCGCCTTCTTGGTGTTCGCCTCGCTACTCCCGTGGGCGGTACGCAACCAACAGACAATCGGACAGTTGAGTTTTCTCACGCAACGTGGTGGAATATCGCTGTACGATGGCGTCGGTCCGCAGGCAACCGGCCGGAGCGATCTGGGTAACATCAAGCAGATGCCCGAGGTGCGCGGGCTCGGCGAGGTCGAGTGGAACACGTTTTTCCTCGACGCGTCTTTCGACGCGATCCGACGCGATCCGGTTCGCATCATCAGGCTGGCAGGCACGAAGCTCATGCGTATGTGGAACCCCGTCCCCAATGTGGAAACGTACCAGTCGCCGTGGGTGCGCGCCGTGGCGGCCTGCTGGTCGATCCCCACATTTCTGGCGGCGCTTATCGGCATCGGGGTCTGCGCAGCGTCTCGCACGGCGCGATCGCGTGGTGCGTTGCTACTCCTGCTTCTACCGACCGTTTATCTATGCCTCTTGCACAGTCTGTTTGTCGGCAGCATCCGGTACCGGCTCAGCGCGATCCCCCTGCTGCATGTGCTCGCAGGCGTCGCAGTGATCGCCTTATGGGATCGCTTCTTGCTTCGTCGCAAGCCACAGGAGCTGCCCAGTTGACGGCCGCGGGTACCCATCCCAAGACCAAGCGTCGCCGCAAGGTGGCGTTGGGGTTGGCCTTGGTGCTCCTCGGCGGCGCGGGTATGGCGTACCGCCACTTCACCGACCCCGAGCGCATCCGCGCCCTGGTCGAGGCACAGCTACAGCGTTATGTCGGCGGTCTTGTGACTGTCGGGCGCGCAGAGCTTTCTCTTTTTAGCGGTGCCACGCTGTACGATGTCGTCATCGCGTCCCCCAAGCCCAGTTCAGGTGCCCCCCTTCCGCCGCTCTTTGAGTGTCGAAAGATCGAGGCGACGCACAATCCTTGGGACGCCATTGTGGGACGACCGCGCATCGAAGCGCTGATCGCACTGTCACCCAAATGTACGATCGTCCACCGTCTGATCGAACACCGCACCAACCTTTCGAACATCGTCAGCCGGGTTGCGTCGTCTGCACCATCCGTCACCGTGCAAACGCTGCCGATCATCGAGCTTCGCGATGCTCATGTACGCATCATCGCCCGAGACGAGCAGGGTGACCGTGAAGTACAAGACTGGCGGCTCACCGTACGCGGTCGCGCGTCGGACCATGACAACAGCATTTACAATATCGTGTGGAAGTCCACTGAACTTGTGGACGGTCAGCGCGCCGGCGGTCACTCCCGGCTCGACTTGCGCTCCGGGGCGGCCCGCAGTGTTGACGGTGGCCTGCCGCGCATGTCGATCGAAACCGTCATGCTCGCCGTCAACGCAAGCATGGATGACGTCGGCGCGTGGGCCGATCTGATCGGTATCGACGGCGATGTCCACGTGACCGACTACAACCTAGGCTCGTCCGCAGATTCCAAGACGGGACGGTCCGCGACCATCGAGTTATCCAACGCCTCGCTATCACTCCCCGTAAGCGAGGAAGAGGCCGCGCTACCTCGGGCGCAACGGTATGTTCAGTTCACCGACGTCAACGGCACGGCCACGGTCACTGCCGAACGCATCATCGCGGACTTTTCCGGTACGTTCCACGGCGGCACGTGCCAGGTTCGCGGTACCATTCCGCTACCCATCACTTCCGAGTTCGTGCGTGATTTCGGGTTTGATATGACACTGTCGCTGGTAGGGTTGGAGCTGCCCCAACTTGACCGCAAAGACCGTCCAAGCGAGGCTCGCGCCATCCGCGCGTGGCCAGCCGTCGCGGCCATCTACAAACAATACGGACCATCCGGAAAAGCGGATATTGACCTGGAGCTCTTTCGCAACGCCAAGCATCCCGGACCGCCGCGCGTACGCCGCTTTCGGATCACGCCCCGCGGTGCGAGCGCGTGGGTCGAGCGTTTCCCCTATCGGATCGACCACCTCACCGGCTACGTCGAGGTGACGGGGACGGGCGGCACGCTGGAATCACTCCGAGGCGATCACGACGGCGCAAGCATTACGATCAACGGTCGCTTCGGAAAACTCGGACCCTGCTCGCCGGTAGATATCCACGTGGTCGGCACCGGTATCCCACTCGACGATGAACTCCACGCGGCCATCTCACCGGCGCAGCGCGAAACGTGGAAGATGTTCGAGCCCGTCGGCACCGTAGACCTGGATGTCAGCATTACGCGGTCCGAGTGTACGCCCGAAAGCCCGGCCATCTGGAGCACCACGACCACTGCAAGCTTTGATGATCTTTCCGCACGCGTACAGGCTTTCCCCTATCCGCTGCAGCACTTACGCGGGTCGATCCAACTTTATCGAGACGACATCATAGTCCATGAGATCGTGAGCCGAACCGGAGAAACCCAGCTTCACGCCACCGGCTCCATGTCCTTTGACAAGAGCCGCGCCAAGCAGATTCAGCTTCGGATTAACGGCAGCCATGTGCCGTTCGACGATGCGCTTCTGAGCAGCCTTCCCGACACCATCAGCCACGCGGTGGCAGCGTTTCGCCCAACAGGTTATTTCGATTTCTCAACCCTGCTGACGCAAGAACCCAGCGCAAACGCGTTTCGTCACGAAACCACCGTCACACTTCGCGGTGGCACACTGAAGCATGACGATCACCCCGTACTCGTCACCGACGTCCGCGGCGCGCTGCGGATCACCCCGGAAGACACCTTACTCAGAGGTCTAACCGGGTACATCGATGGTGCATTCATCCATGCCGACGGGCGCATCGACCACGCAAGCGGCAGCTTCGCGGGCACGCTTGTAGGCAAAGACCTTCGCCCCACGCCCGAGCTCTATGCGGCACTGCCACCGAGATGGCGTGATGAACTCACGCCCATCACGATTGACGGAAACATCGACGTCGAGGTACGCATCCCGGCCGCTTGGAAATCCTCCGAAGCCGACCGCACGAGCGTGACGATCGATTGGAACGGCGCGTCCGTCACCCTGCCTCAGCTTGCCGCACCAATCGAGCACGTACGTGGCAAGCTCATCGTGGATTCGACCGGTGCCCGCGCGACCGGCATCACCGGACATTTTGGAAAGGCGGAGCTTAGCGCCGACATTGCCATAGCCTTCGACGGCTCCAAACGCCAGGCCGAGATCAACGCTGACGTGCGCGGCTTGGTGCTTGACGATTCGGTCCGCAAGCTATTCCCCGACCACCTCCAGGCAATATGGGATCGACTGTCACCGGGTGGCACGATCGACCTCACGGTAGACAAACTAAGCTACACGAACCCGGACACCGGCACGGTGCCGACATGGCGTGGCACGGGGCAAGCCCGATTGCGCAACGTCTCCGTACCGGGGGCAGTCGGTCTCGATCGCGCCACCGGCGTGGTTAGTTTTGACGGCATGATCCGCGACCGACTCGGCGGCACGATGCTCAGCGGTGCCATTGATCTGGTAGGCCTGCGCATCGAGCGAAGAAAACTCACGCAGATCACCGGAGACTGGTCACTGCTTCGAGCGGCCGACGATACAGGTCGCCTCGCGTTCGACGGCATCGAGGCCCGCGTCTACGGCGGCACCGCGACCGGCGTGCTCCACGTCATGCTCGAATCGGACGGCGCACACTACGAGCTATCTTCCGAACTCAAAGATGTTGATCTCTCACCGCTCCTCAGACCGACGCGCGTGGGGATGAAATCGCTTGAAGATGCGCCGCTACTGAGAGGTGTCACGAACGCCCAGCTAGACGTGTCCGGCACCCTAGGCCGCACCAGATCGCGTCGGGGGCGGGCTTCGTTGGAAATCTCCGAGGGGAGAATCTACCGGGTGCCCGTTGTGTTTGCGATGTTGCAGGTGCTCAACTTGGCCATGCCCAACCAAGACACCTTCGACTCCCTTTCCGCCTCCGGGTTTATCGACGGCGACGACGTAGTGATCCGGGATGCACGCATCGCCGGCGATGAGATGGCGCTGGTCGGTCAGGGCACGGTCACCCTGCCGAGCCTGGCCACGGACTTCTACTTCGTCAGCGTGAACCCCAACCGCTGGTCGCGCATCCCCGTACTCACCGACGTCATCGACCAGGCATCGCGAGAGCTGGTCGGTCTGTCGGTCAGCGGCACGCTCCACGATCCCGTGGTCCAGGCCCGAGCGTTTCACGACGTCGCGGAGGAACTCAAACGCCTGTTTGTTCCCCGAAAACCGAAAAACAGCCGAACAGGCGGACGCTAAACAGACCGATAAACCACCATAGCACGCACGAGGATGTGCGGGGCTGGTACGGTTTCCACGATGGTCGTCTGAGTGCAAGACAGATGAGGCGGTAGTACGTGGGGTGGCATGGACAAGCGTCGCGGTCATGGCATGGCGCATACCGAAAAGGCTCCCGGGGCGACGCTTGCCCGTGTTTTCCCCGGTTGGGTCATCACGGGCAAACGCCGCAAGCTGCATCCATCGGATCGTCGCAAGCCCGATCCTGCGGCGTTTGCCCATGCCACCCATCTGGCCGCCACCCACCCGCCCATTCTGTCTTGCACGATGGTCGTCCGGCTTCTTGCGCCCCGCCTTGACAAGGAGGGGCTGGGGGAGGTCACACTCAGTACATATATGTTGCATACATTAAGGACATGATCGTTGTCAGCATCTGAAACCGAAACACCGAACGTCCCGCAAGACACCGCCCCGCCACCGGTACCCCGAACCGTGTTGGCCGGCTTCCTCATGGGGCTCGCGAACCTGGTGCCCGGCGTCTCGGGCGGCACCATGATCTTGGTGGCTGGCCTCTACGATGAGTTCATCACCGCTGTCGCCGACGTCACACGCCTCAGGTTCACCCGGCGAAACATCACGTTCCTTTGTCTCGTCGGCGTCGGGGCCGTCGTCGCCATCGCAGGCTTAGCCGGCACGCTCAGCAAAGCCGTCACGCTGCACCGCAGCGCCATGTACGCCCTCTTTATCGGGCTCACACTGGGCGGCGCACCGCTGCTGACCCGCATGATCGGACGCGTCAACACGTCGGCCGCCGTCGGTGCCGCGATGGGGCTCGGGCTCATGATCCTGATCGCCATGACCAGCACCGACCGGCCCGATTCAGAAGCCGTCAAGCAGGCCCTCGCTCGGGGTGAGTTCGTCGTGGAGGCTAACTACGCGCGTGATCTACTCGCCGGCGCACTCGGCATGTCGGCCATGGTGCTTCCGGGGGTGTCGGGCGCGTACATGCTGCTGATCCTTCAGCGGTACGAGACAATCCTCGCGTCGATCTCACTGGCCAAGCGTTATGTGCTGTCGGGTGGAGGTGAAGGTGACGCTGGCATTTTCCTGGCCGTCATCATCCCCACAGCCATCGGCGCGATCGTGAGCCTCGTGCTGCTAAGCAACGTGCTCAAGTGGCTGCTCCACCACCACGAGAAACCAACCCTCGGCTTCCTCCTGGGCATCCTGTTCGGCTCGGTCGTCGGCATTTGGCCCTTCGACGCTACGGCCACCACGATGGATTACTGTTTCGGGCTGGGGCTCGCCAGCGTAGGATTCGCAGGCACCACCCTGCTCGCACGCCTGGGTCGGTAGAGAAAAGTGGACATTTTGCGCCCCCAACAGCCTGCGTGAAACCCGCAAGGTCGTGTCAGACCACCGACACCCGACACCAGCCGGTAGCCCGACCCGAGGCAAACAGCGAGGACGGCATCCAGCAGCATACCGAAAACCTCCCCCTCCCCAGCCGTAATACCAAGTAACCGGTGACTGTCCCTATTTATAA
>JAJRSR010000228.1 GCA_024278695.1 Planctomycetota bacterium
ACGGTTAGTTGCAGGTTGTGGATTCGTGGCCCGTCGTTGAGTTCGCGCAGCACGAGCCGGACGTCGCGTCCGACGAGCTTGGAGGCTTCGGCGAATCGGTACTCGACCGCCTGGGAGTCGCCGGGGCGGAGGTTGGTGAACGGGCGGTATTGCCGTTCTCGACCTGGTACGGAGGCCGAGGCTCGGAAACTTAGCGTGCTGTTGCTCTCATTCGTCACCACATGGCGAAGCTTGAGTACATCGCCCTCCAGCACGGCCATCCCGGACACCTCGACGTCTGACACGCCGATGTCAATGGAGAGCGGGACTTCCAGGAAATACCCCAGTTCGGGAAGCGTGATCGCTACGACGATCTGCTTCGAGCCCGCGACGTCGCTATGAGGTACCTGGACTTGGAGTTTCTTCTGTTCCATGCGTTGCGGCATGACGCTGAAGCTGAACCCGCGCGGGACGGAAACCCACGACGGCGGCAACTGCATCATGATATTGCCCGCGACGGACCGGTTCCCACGGTAGGGGATCTCCAGATCGAACTTGTAAGTTTCGTGCCCTGATTCGAGCGTGGTCGGTGTGATTCGTATGGCCGTTCGAAGATCATTCAGCCACGGTTCGATACCGGGTATGAATACCGGCTCGGCGCTGAGCCTGACAATGTGTCGTCCATCTTTCGCACGACCTAGCGGCGACGAGCGTCCCAATAGATCGATCTGCGTCGTGGCCGTTCCGAGTTGCAGTTTGTGATCCTTGCCTTCCGGGGGCGCGTTGTCGTCCCAAGCGACAATCGTGACTTGATCACCAGATCGGAACGATAACGCCGTGATCCCCTCGGTCGTAGGGAGGTGCGGTTCCGGTATCGCGTCACCGAGAAGGTCCGCGATCGTTCGCATCGCCAGATACCGTTCGGTGGGTTCCGTGGTCCATCCCTGCGTTGTTTCTCTTACGGTCCAGGGCTGCGGTGCGTAAACGGTCTGTGCGCCGGAATGGCGGGCCGAAATGACACGTCGAACCCACGTTGCGAGTTCGGCCCGGCGGCGGTACTGGCTCTGGGGTAGGGGCGGCACAAACGCATCAACGCGTGCGTAGCCGAGCTGTAGCTGCTCTTGGAGTAATTCGTGAAACCGTTCGTGTGTCACGGTGGGATCTATTGTGAGGGTTAAATAATCGACGGGAAGTTTCTGTGATCGTGAGTCGCTGTGTGGCGACATCGTCGATGCGATGAGTGGCACCGTGATGAACTGACGCATCGCCGTGCGAAACTGCTGAGTGGGCGTTTCAAGTGCGTCGGCCGTGTCGTGCTGGTCACGGTCATCCGGACCGATCTGCCAAGATCGAAACACGCTGGCATAGGGGGCGGCGACGGCCGCGAGGTGTTCGTTCCAGGCGCTCGGCTCATCGGCCAGAAGGTCAATCAGGGGTCGCGCATATTGCCCACCCGCGCGAACGATGGCGGCTGGCGGCCCGGCGAAGACGGCCGTCAAAGCGAAACTGTCCCGTGCGAGTTCCTGGAGAAACCGATCCGTCGTCCGTTCGTCCCGAATCGACACGGGTTCCTCGGCCAGCCCGGTCCACACCGGCAGCTTGATCGAGCCTGCCAAGACGCCTCGTAGCAGCGCGAGCTCGGTATCGACATCGCTGCGCTGGCGCGCGTCGATCACTACGCCGAACGGTCTCGCAGGTGCGTCCGACACACGATGGCGCGGCGATACCCGGGCGAAGGTCAACTCACGAGACATGATCGCGGTTTCGCCCGCCGTTACGTCGATGCGTGCGCGGTAGAGTCCCGGCTCAAGGTGAGCCACGGAAACCCGCGTGGGCACGGCGTTGGCCGCGAGCTGAACCTCGACGGGATGGGTTTCGACTAGACCACCGTCGGATGCCCTGATGGATAACTTGCCGCTTAGTTTTTCATCGTCGTTGTCGGCCAGGGTTACGATCAGAGCTGGCTTGTCGTCGGCCAGTACGTTGCCCAGGCTTGTCGTGGAGAGCTCGACGCGCGGCAGTGTGTAAATGGTGATGTCGTCGAAGGCGGCCGACGCGAACACATCTTTTCGGGGGATGTGTCGCTTTCGGTGCGATGTCATGTTCCACGTCGCGTCTTGCATGACCCACGCGGTGAGCCCGATGGTGTAGGCCTGCGGCGGTGCCGTGGCAAGAAACATTTCGATCTCGATCCAATCCTCCGGATCACCTACGCCGCCGACATAACGCGATCGTACCAGCGTCCCGGGGATTGTCTGTCCATATTGGTCCACGAAGTGTGCGCTCAGGCACGCCCGTGCGTGTTTCAGACGGCTTGGCTTGATGAACCCGGCAATGCGATACCCGCTGTTGATACGCACCCGTGTCTCTTCGCCACGATAGGTGTACGCGACGTTACGGCCTTCGCTCGTGAGTCGAAACGACGGCGGCGCGTCGTGACCTGATTCCATGTCGAACCTGGCGTAGGTGAAGTGTGGGAATGCCGGCGGGCGCAGGGCTTCCCAGAATTTTGGCACGTCTTCCAGGTTGCCGCTGGCCTGCTCGTCAAAATCAAACGTGTGGACAATGCGCGCTGTGTTGCGGTCATAATCCGAGATGCCCTGCGCTCGCGCGGCGGGGGAGAAACCCACGAAGGGTACTACCGACACGGCGAATGCCAGGATCATGATTGGGTCGTGTTTGCTCATGGGTTCTCTACGGCGTGGCCCATTCAAGAAGAAGGCCGCCGCACCGTACGTGTTATCGGCGTTGCAGCAGGCTGATTTGAGGTGAGATCAGCAGGAAAACGGCATCAATGGCCCGAAAATGTTGATTCTCGCCACGAAAGCGATAGTCTCAGGGTGCTCTAAGATTTCTAGACCTACCTACCGTAGCTGATATAATTGTCGGGTGTACGCGGCAGAGCGTCTTCGAGCCGCGTGCGGAGTAGTTTTTCGTTGCGCGTTGTGCCTGGGGTAGCCCGTGTTTCACCCAGGACGTATCCAACGGGGGTTCTCGTCGAGAGGGTGGCAAATGAGTTTTTTTAGCAATCGTTGTAAGAATCGTGGTGCGTTGGTCTTGTTACTGGCTTTGGCCATGGGCAGTGGTGTGCATGCGGGGGTCCCCGGCCTGCTTCCTGCCGATCTCGACGAGGACTGCGATGTCGATCTGAGCGATTTCAGCCAGATGCAGACCGAGTTCACCGGCGTGATCGAGGGCTGCTGTATCGACAATCGGGGTTGCGTGTCGGGTGAGTTCTGTTTGCATTCGCCCGGCGACTGCGGTGGGTTTGGCGAATGCAGGTCGGAACCTTTGGAGTGCCCCGGTATTTATGATCCGGTTTGCGGTTGTGATGGGCGTACCTACGGTAACGCTTGTTTGGCGGCCAGCGCAGGTGTTTCTCCGGAGTATCTTGGACCTTGCAAGATTTCCTACTGTGAACTGCCGCCGGATGTTGGTCCGTGTCGGGCGATTATCCCGCGTTGGTTTTTCAATTCGACCACAGACCGCTGTGAGCGATTCTTCTATGGCGGGTGTGAGGGCAACGCGAACAACTTCGCGACGTTGGACGCGTGTGAATCGGCGTGCCGCCCGCAGCGTGACTGCCGGCAAAACGCAGATTGCTCGGACGGAGACTACTGTGCGCACCTACCTGGTGAGTGCGACAGTGTCGGACAGTGTGTATCGCGCCCACAGGAATGCGACGCGTCGATCCGACCCGTTTGCGGGTGCGATGGCAAGAACTACCTGAACGAGGTCGTCGCTGCGGCCGCGGGTGTGAGCGTCGCCCATCTGGGACGGTGCGAGGACAAGCCATGTGAGCTTCCGATCGAACCCGGACCGTGCCGGGCGTACATAGAGCGCTGGGGCTTCAACGCCGACACAAACCAGTGCGAGCGGTTTATCTATGGCGGTTGCCTTGGCAACGCGAACAACTTTGCGACGCTTACCGAGTGTGTGGACTCCTGTGTACCGCCGATGGTCTGCCAGGATTCCGTCGATTGTCCACCTCAAATGTTCTGTCAGGGGCCAGACGGTGCCTGCGCGGACGGTGGTGTGTGCGTGCCGCGTCCGGACGCTTGTCCGATGATCTACGCCCCGGTCTGCGGTTGTGACGGTAAGACCTACGGGAACCGATGCCTCGCGGCAAAGTCCGGTGTTGCCGTGGATTCGGCCGGTGCGTGCGAGCCGGATGTCTGCGTGCTGCCGATCGATCGCGGTCCGTGTGACGGCGTGTTCAGACGCTATGCGTTCAATGCGGCGACCAACCGGTGTGAGCCGTTCATCTACGGCGGTTGCGGCGGCAATGCCAACAACTTCGCTACGATCGAGGATTGCTACGGTGCGTGTGTGGATGATGTGCCGTGCCAATCGAACGCTGAGTGCGGCAATCAGGAGATTTGCAGGAAGTTGGTGGGTGATTGCGGCGGACCGGGTGTTTGTTCGGCGCGACTGTATGAATGTCCTGATATCTTCGATCCGGTGTGTGGGTGTGATCGCCGGACGTACGCCAACAAGTGTCGTGCTGAGGCGGCTGGCGTTGGCGTGAACCATTTCGGTTCATGTGACGAAAACACCTGCTACCTCTCGATTGAACCCGGTCCGTGTGACGCCGTGATTCCGCGCTACGCGTTTGATCGAGCTTCTGGCATTTGCGTGCCGTTCAATTATGGCGGGTGTGGCGGTAACGCGAACAACTACGCGACGTTTGAAGCGTGTCAGCAGTCTTGCGGTGAGCCACCGGTGTGCCCGCTTCCGTTGGATCCGGGTGATTGTACCGAGGCCATCCCGCGGTTTGGTTTCGATACGTCCCTCGGAAAGTGCGTCGAGTTCACCTACGGCGGCTGCGGCGGCAACGCGAACAACTTCCCTTCAATCGAAGCGTGCGGACGCGTCTGCCCGATGCAGGACCCCTGTGCGCTGGCGACGGTGTCCGGGCCGTGCGAGGCTTACATCGAACGCTTCACGTTCAATCAGAAATCCGGAATGTGTGAAGGGTTCATCTATGGCGGATGCGGTGGAAATGCGAACAACTTTGGTACGTTCGAAGAATGCACTGCGACTTGCCAGCCGGTCGATCGATGCGAGTTGTCGATCGATCCAGGGCCATGTGACACGATCGTGGCGAACACCGTATTTGGTTTCGATGCGGCGATCGGTGACTGCGTGCCGTTCAACTACGGCTGCGGGGGTAACGCGAACCGCTTCGACACCTATCTGGAGTGCATCCAGGCTTGCCCGCCCGGCGATCCGTGCAGCTTGCCGATCGTGATCGGTCCGTGTCGAGCGGTGATTCCAAGGTACGCGTTCGATGCGGCCAGCAACGCCTGTGTCCTCTTCAACTACGGTGGTTGCGGCGGCAACGATAACAACTACGCGACGTTGGCCGCTTGTCAGCAAGCGTGTGATACGAACATCTGCAACCTGCCGCCCGAAGTGGGTCCGTGCGACGCGGTGATTCCGCGGTTCTTCTACGATCCCACAACGGGGACGTGCGAACCCTTCGTGTGGGGCGGTTGCGGCGGCAACGCCAACAATTTCTCGACGGCGGCCGAGTGCGCGACAGCGTGCCAAAGGTAGCCGAGAAGCAGCAGGGGCATGCCGCTGCATGTTGGGGTAACGCCAGGATGCGGGATCGCGGTCGAGGGTCATCGGCATGCACTGGCGCGCCCTACGCGGCAAGGCGAGCCGCGTAGGGTCATGCTGTTGTACGCCGTGGCTTCTCGGTGGTTTCGCAGTTGAGTCGTGATCGGAGCATTAGCTAT
>JAJRSR010000229.1 GCA_024278695.1 Planctomycetota bacterium
AGCGATGAGCAGTTACGGTCTATGGCTATCTGCGGCGGGCATGAAGGTGAACGACCACCGGCAAGCGGTGCTCGCCAACAACATGGCCAACGTCCACACGACCGGGTTTAAGCAGGACCTTGCGATCGTGACGCAGCGCCCGAACGAGATCCGCGAGGACGCCTATCCGTTCGACCAGATGCATCCGGTCTTGGATGGCCTAGCTGGCGGCGTGAACGTGCGTGAATCGTATCATGATTTTTCACCGGGCTCGATTGAGCAGACCGGCAGACCGCTCGATGTCGCGCTGGTCGCAGATGGGTTTTTCGTGGTCAGTGACGGTACGGATGAACGGTATACAAGAAGTGGTGAGTTTGCCGTGAATACCGAAGGTGAGCTTGTCATGTCATCCGGCGGCGGCCGATGGCGTGTGCTCGATGAAGGCGGTGCGGAGATTCTGATTTCCTCTGATCTCCCCGAGCCGAGTGTGTCATCGGATGGCACGATCCGGCAGGGCGATCAGGTGATCGGGCGTATTCGGACCGTGAACTTTGATGATCTCCAGTCCTTGCGCAAATCCGGAGAAAACGTCTTCGAGGCGATGCAGGGTGAACCGCAAGCGGTTCGCGCCAGGATGCAGTCTGGTGCGTTGGAAAGTTCCAACTTCGACGTCATGAAGGGGCTTGCCTCGATGATCGAAGCGACGCGGGCGTATGAGATGAACGCGAATTTGCTTCGTATGCAGGATGAGATGACCGGCCGGGCCGTGTCAACGATTGGACGACTAAGCTAGACCGTCGATTGCGGTTGCGGCAATGTGCCGCAGCAGTGATGAGCAGCGGCAGGTATGATTTATGGCTATATCGGCATTACATGCAGCGGCGTCGGGCATGCGGGCGCTGGATGAGAAGCTCAACGTGGTTGCGAATAACCTTGCGAATATCAACACGCATGGTTTCAAGCGCGACCGCGTCAACTTCGAGGACTTGCTCTACAACGTCAAGCGTGAACCGGGCATCCCGAACGCCGATCAAGAGCCCATTCCGCACGGGCTACTGGTCGGGTCTGGCGTTCGTGTCTCGGGCACACAGCGAAATTTCGAGCAGGGTGCTGTCGACCAGACCAATAAGCCGCTCGATCTTCGGATTGAGGGGCAGGGCTTTTTCCAAGTGAGAACCATCGAGGATGGTTCGGAGGTCTTCGCTTACACGCGTGCCGGGAACTTTGTGCAGAACTCGATCGGCAACCTTGTGCTAGCCAACGGTGACGGATCCATCGTGGAACCCGCGATTACGATCCCGGAAGATGCCATTGAAATATCGGTCAGCAGGAACGGCGAGATTCGTGTTCGCCAGCAGGGGTCCAGCACGCTTAATACGGTGGGTCAGCTTCAACTCGCGCGGTTTGTGAACCAGGAAGGGTTGAAGCAGATCGGGCGAAACCTCTACGTGGAGACGGACGCATCCGGTACGCCGGTACTCGGTCAGCCACAGGTGGATGGGCTTGGTTCGATCGACCAGGGTTCACTTGAGATGAGCAATGTTGATCCAGTGCGTGAGCTGATCGACCTGATCACGACGCAGCGAGCGTTTGAGCTAAACAGTCAGTCCGTACAGAGCGCCGACGAAACGCTCCGGATTGTATCGACCCTGAGGCGGTTCTAATAAGCAGGAATGACTGACGCGGGCGTTACGCCGCACGAATCGTCTCGCGTATGGTCAAGATTTACAAGAGCCTATGATGACAAACACGTCACACAACACCAAGCACAACGCTCCGCCGCGTGTTATGCGTATCGCGGTCTCGTTGGTTGTTACGGCTCTCATGGGTACTGCGGCCGAGCCATCGCGCGCAGCGTCTGTTCGTGTGTGGGCGTCGGCCGTCGTCGTGACCGATGATATTCACCTTAACGATGTGAGCGAACTGAGGGGGTTTGACGCTAAGACGGAGCTTGCGCTACGGCAGGCAAGGATTATGCCTTCGCCCGCGCCCGGTCAATCTCTGACGCTACCACAAGGTGTGATCCGTGATGCCATTCGAGCGGCTGGTGCCAACATGGCGTTGGTTACAGTGAGCGGTGCGGCACGCTGTGAGGTTGTTCGACCTGCGAGCAGCGTTGCGTTGGTGACGGCCACGGAACCAACTAAGAGGGTCAAATCCCGTGTTGATCCGTCCAGTAGCGTTGACCATTCGCAAGCGGGTCCGCATGCTTCTGCTAAGTCCGATGCGACAATGCGGGCGGCTGTGGTCCGTTTCTTCGAATCGGAGCTAGCCAGGTACCGTGGGCGAGCTGATGTCATGTTCGGCCGCTCGGCACAACAGTTACTAGAGCTGGCTAGCCCGCAATACACCTTTCGTGTGCGTCGGAGCGGATCGACGGTGCTTGGGTTGGTGGCGGTTGAGGTTGACGTGATTTCCAACGGGCGTGTCGTGCAGACCGTTCCCCTTGTGGTTCAGGTGTCGATGACCAGAGACGTTGTCGTCGCCCGGCGATCGATCAATCAGGGTGCCACGATTGGTGCGGGTGATATCGAAACCACGGAGCTTCGCTTTAGCCGGGTCGATCAGATTGGACTGCTTGATGTCGAGCGGATCATCGGGCAGCGCGCCAAGCGATTCGTCAGCAGCGGTACCATGATTGATCTGTCCGACGTGGAATCCGTTCCGATTATCATTCGCGGTCAGCTCATCACGTTGGTTTCAGCCGTGGGCGGTATTGAAATAGTGACCACGGGCAAGGCTGCCGCCGACGGTTTGTTTGGCGATACGATCAAGGTGCGTGCGGCCGACAACCGACGCATCGAGTTTGACGCTGTGGTGATCGGTCCGGGTCGAGCTCGCGTGGGAGCGGCGGCACCATCTTCATCTTCGTCTCGAATGTCTGTCAATTTTGCAAAGGCGGGCTCATGAGTAACGTTAGACTTGTCGCTATTCTTGCCCTTATGGCGTTGCCGGCAATTGCCAATGCGCAGACTTCCTCCATCGGCGCTGTGACACGAAAGCATCAGCGTCATAATCCGCCGCCGAAGGCCGCGCGCGAGGCACCTCAGCTCCCGCGAAATGCCGTTTATGAGCGACACGGGTGGGTCACAACCAAGCCGAAGCCGCCGAAGATCTACCGCCCCGGCGACCTTCTCACGATCATCATTCGGGAGAATAAGCGGTGGGAGTCCGAGGCTGACCTGAGCACGAGGAAACAGTGGAATCTAACGAGCGAGGTCGCGGCATTTCTGAAGTTCTCTAATGGTGGGCTTGCGCCAACCACGTTCAAACGTGGCGTGCCGGATGTTGACTATGAGTTCCAAAACAGGCTGCGTTCCGATGGCGATTCGTCGCGCCAAGATAGTCTGACCTCGCGACTCACCGCAAAAATTATCGATGTCAAGCCGAATGGCATTCTGGTAATCGAGGGGACGGCCCGGATGATTCACGACGACGAGGTCAGCATTATGACCGTGGTGGGGTATTGTCGAAAGCAGGACGTGACGGCCGACAACACTGTGCTTAGTACGCAGCTCGCCGGTAAAGAAGTTTCCATTATTAACCAAGGGACGATGCGGGCTGTGTCGCGCCGTGGTTGGTTGGGGAAAATTGTTGATTGGTTTGGCCCGATCTAGGACGAGCAGGATGCGAAGCCTAAGAAAAACGACATGGATGTTGGTGTTTGGGTTGCTGGTGCAGGTTGCATTCGCGCAGGCACCGACGGCACGCGTTGGTGACGTGACGCGGCTACAGGGGCAAGGCGTAAACCAACTCATGGGGTACGGGCTCGTAACCGGACTCGACGGTACGGGTGACGGCTCGAACTTCGTGCCGACGATGAGGGCGCTCGCGGCCACCATGCAGCAATTTGGCGCGACCGTCGATTCCATCAACGACCTCGCTGCCAGCAAGAACACTGCCGTCGTGATGATCGAGGCCGTGGTCCCGGATCACGGTGCGCGAGAGGGTGACATGCTTAATGTGCGTGTCACCGCGCTCGCCGCGAAGAGCTTAGTGGGGGGGCAACTCACCTCGACCCCGCTCGTCTACCATGATCGCAACGTCGAGGGTTTGTTCGCTTTCGCGCAGGGTCGCATCATGGTCGATGGTATTACACCGACGACGGGCGTCATTCGTGGTGGTGCCCGTATGGAGCGTGATGTGTTCATTAACGTTGTTGCCACCGGGGCCGAACTACGTGACGCAGGGATATCCAGTCGGTGGATCGAACGCTCCAAGACGTACCTCACGCTGGTACTCGACGAATCGCACGCCGGGTGGTCCATGGCCGCATCGGTGGCGCAGGCGGTGGATAAGGAACTTAGCATCTCGGCAGACGTCGATCGTGTGGCGTTGGCAGTGGACAGTAAGAACGTGGTCGTGCTGCTTCCCGAGCACCAGCGGGGCGATCCGGCATCTTGGATTCGCGATGTCGAGCGTACGCCGATTCTCATGGAATCAAACGAAGCACGCGTGACGATCAACCGCGGCGCGGGGACAATCGTGGTTACGGGCGATACGCGGATTTCTCCGGTCGTCGTGTCGCAGCTTGGGCTGACGGTGATGGTTGCGGCCCCGCGCGCAGATGGGACGATTCCACAGCCAGCCATACTCCAGCAGGATTTCGTCGCGCTGGATGATCCCAACGAGAGAGCGCCGAATGTTCGTGATCTGATCGAAGCGTTGAACCAACTAAAGGTTCCGTTTCGAGATCGCGTGTCGATTCTGGAAGAGATTCACCGAGCGGGAAAACTGCATGCTCGGATGATGTACGAGGGTTAACGGTGGAACTGAGTACGTTAGACATACAGCCGCAGGTTCGGTCGCCAAGGGTCGCTCAGGACCTGAAGCAACTGAAAGAGGTGACGGGCAAGGTCGTCGGCTCGGCGTTTTTCGGGACGCTGCTCAAGTCGATGCGTGACTCGACCCTCAAGGGCGATTACGGGCACGGCGGTCGTGGGGAGGATGTGTTCTCCGCGCAGCTTCACGGCATTTATGCCGAGAGTATCGGGTCTTCTATGCAGAACGGTATCGGAACGGCGATCTACGAACGACTGGAACGCCAGCAAGAATTGTTTAGCGCACAGCGCAAACTTGCTTAACCTAAGAGATGGATTTGATGACAACCAAACCAAAAAAGCAAACGCTCCGGATCGAGCCTCGGCAGTTGAAAGAGCTGGTTCGCCTGCTCCAGAGTCTGACGGTCTTGCATGAAGGGTTGTTGGAGGTCATTCGTGAAAAACTTTCGGCAATGAAGCGGGCCGACCTACAGGCCATGCGCGATGCGACCGTGAGAGAGCAAACGCTCGTGGCGACGATCCAGGAACGCGAAGGATTGAGACGCCAACTGATGGATGCGATCGGTGACGAGTTGGTTTTGTCGCGTCGTGCCGCGCGATCCATTTCCGTGTCGCAACTGGTAAAGCTGATTCCCGTGGCACCGGGACGCTCACTCCGGGCTGCTGCGGATCAGCTAGCTCAGGTGATGCACAAGGTGGCGCAGAGTAATCGTGTCGCTGGCGCTACATGCCGTGAGATCGTGGATCATATGAAATGGGTGTTTGCCGCAGTTCGGCCGGCCGCGGAAGCGCCGGTGGGGTATGCCGGCGACGGGGCGTTGGTCGGACCAACCTCTACGAAAATCTTCGAGGCGATGGGGTAGCACACGATGGGTCTTCTTAACTCAGCATTACAGATCGGACGAAGCGCCATCTTGAGTTATGAGGGTGCGCTACAGACTGTGGGTAATAACATCGCTGGTGTGGGGAACCCGGACTATACGCGAATCTCACCGGAGTTGGCGTCGTTGCAGGGGCCATCGGTAGCGCGTGGGCTTCAGCCTGGAGCCGGCGTTGCGCTGACGGACATTCAGAGAAACATTGACGAGGCATTGGAAGGGCGGTTACGCGTTGCCATCGGCTCGCAGCAATCGGCCGAGGCGCGCCAAGGAGCCGTCGCGCAGGTTTCAGGGCTTTTTGACGACCTCAGCGGCTCTGGTGTTGGGGCACGGCTGAATGACTTCTTCAGCAACTTTGATGAACTACAGAATACGCCTGAAGATTCGGCCATTCGCGATCTGACGGTGAACGCCGGTGCGCTGCTCGCTCAATCTCTCAACGACCTACGGAACGGGCTCGGGCAGATCGGCGAAAGTATTGATGGGCAGATTGCGGACGTGGTGAGGGTGGCCGATACGCTCGCACAGGACATCGCGCGGTTGAATCGGGAAATCACGACGTCCGAAACGGGGCAACGCGGTAAGGCTGCGGCGCTTCGTGACCAACGGGACGCGCTCTTGCGTGAGCTCGGGCAGTACTTTGACGTGACGGTGCGTGAGCAGCCCAACGGCTCTTTGAATGTTTACGTCGGGAGCGAGGCGCTGGTCCAAGGGGATGTGTCCCGCGGCTTGGTTGCGGTGCCGGTGTCGGACGGGGAGTTCACCCGGACATCAGTGCGTTTTTCGGATACGAACCAGGAAGTTCAAGTGGGCGGTGGACGCATCGCAGGGTTGATTCGGTCGCGTGAGCAAGACGCGTATGGGCAGGTGGCCGCCGTCGATGAGTTCGCCACGACGCTGATTTCTACCGTGAACGCCATTCATGCGGACGGGCAGGGGCTGGCATCGCTCCGGTCAGTCGTTGGAGCTGTGGATCTTCTCGAAACGGATGAACCACTCAACAGTACCGCGTCGGGTATGCCGTTTCCTGTCAATAGCGGCAGCTTTTACGTTTCCGTTATGGATGACGCGACCGACACACCTGTGGCGTTTCGCGTGGATGTGGACCTTTCCGGCAGTGGCAGTGATACGACGCTGGAGTCGCTGGCCCAGAGCATCACGGAACAGGTGGACGGCCTGACCGCTACGATCACTAGTGACAAGAGGTTGGCACTCACAGCCGATACCGGTGTCTCCTTCGTCTTCGGGTTTGACGGACAAAACGCCAGGTCGGACACGTCTGGTGTTCTCGCGGCGCTGGGTATCAATACCTTCTTCTCCGGGACCGACGCGACAAACGTGGCCGTCAATGATGTGATTCTGCAAGACACGTCGTTGCTGGCCGCAGCGGCACAGAATATCGACGGCGATGGCGTGACAGCGGGAAGAATTGCCTCATTGGACACTGTAGCAGTGGCCGGTGCGTCGGCGGCGACCATTCCAGATGTCTACGAAGCTATTGCGAATGCGGTGGCCGTTTCGGGCAATTCCGCCAACGGTGACCTCCTCGCGACTGAGACGGTGCTGCTGTCTTTGCAGGCGCAACGAGAATCGGTGAGCGGTGTGAACCTTGACGAAGAGGCGATCTCACTTGTGAAATACGAACAGGCGTTTCAGGGCGCGGCGCGTTTTATCAGCACCGTGGACGATATGATTACGCAATTGCTATCGCTTCTCGGATAGGTAAGGAACTATGGCTGTTAGCCCCGTCAATCTACTTCGTGTCAGCAGCGGTATGAGAAGTGATCTCATCACGAACTCGGTCCGCCGTACGCAACGAGAATTGTTTCTGGCGCAGACTCAAATCGCCACTGGGCGAACGTTTGTTTCTGCCAGTGAGAATCCAGTGGCTGCCTCACGCGCCGTGGACCTGACCAACTCACTGGCGAACCAACGGCAAATTCAAGAGAACCTGCGGTTCGGAGATAACGAACTGACAGCAGCGGACAGCGCTATCGGTGAGATCACTGCGCTCTTGATCGAGAGTACCTCGATTGCGAGTCAGACGGTCAACAACCTTACGAGCGCCGCAGAACGCGCAGCCGAAGCCGAGTTGGTGGCTGGTATCCGTCAGCAACTGGTCATCGTCGGAAACAGGCAGTTTGGCGGACGGTACATTTTCGGCGGTCGCGATACGACGTCTGCGCCGTTTGTGGATGCGGCTGGCGGGATTGCGTATGTCGGTGATACGGGCGAACGCTTCACACGATCGGGCGGGGGGACAATCACGGCCGTCAGTGCACCGGGCGATCAACTTTTTCGTTCTCTCTCCGACCCCATTGATTCAAACGTCGTCCTCACGCCGGAGCTTACGGCCAATGTTCGACTTGAAGACATCACCGGTGCTACCGGACAGCAGATTCGATCAGGGTCGTTGGTCATTAACGAAGTCGATGGCGTTGGTCCGTTCACGGTCGACCTCAGCAACGCGGACACCATTGGTGACGTCATCGATCAGATCAACGTGTCGGCCGCAGCCGTGGATTCCGGGCTGACGGCCAGCCTCGTGGGTACCAGTATCGAGATCGCGACCGGCTCTTCGTCTGTGGCGATCTCGGATTCCGGTCCCCGTTCCGGCGGTATTGCGGCTGATCTTGGGCTCAACGTGAACGAGCCCATCAGCGGTACGATCAACGGGCTCAGCCTGATTCCGCGTGTGACGCGGCTGACACCGGTTGAGGCGTTGGTCAGCGGAGATGGGATTGATCTTGAGAGCGGTTTTATTGTCAGCAACGGTAACCTGAGCGCGACGATCGACCTGGCTGAAGCCACAACGGTGCAGGATGTGATCAACCAGATCAACGGCGCTGGTATCTTCGTTGTGGCAAGAATCGACGACGCGGGCACTGGGATTGACGTGTTCAACCAAGTTTCCGGGGCGTCGTTGTCCATTGGTGAAAACGGCGGCACGACGGCCGCAGACCTGGGCCTTCGAACTTTTGGTGCTGCGACTCCTTTGGATCGTCTCAATTTTGATCTTGGCGTCACACGGCGCGACGGCGTTGCGGATTTGCAGCTCATCGCTTCAAGCGGCGACACCGTGGATGTGGATCTTGATTCGGCTCAGACCGTTGGTGATGTGATCGATCTGATCAACCTGGCCGCAGCGGAAGCCGGCGTAGCGGTAACCGCGTCGTTCCGAGAAGTCGGCAACGGCATAGAGCTGACGGACGCTACGGGAGGAACGGCTGCCTTTGCAGTGTCGAGTCTCAATGCTTCGGCTGCCATTGACGACCTCGGGCTGGCCGACGCAACGCTCTCTGAGGACGGTAGGACGCTGATCGGTGCTGATGTGAACCCCACACAGACGCGTGGCATTATCAGCGCGCTGTTGGAATTGGAGCGTGCGCTTCGCTCGGATGACACCCGAGGTATTTCGATCGCCGGCGGCAAGCTTGATGAACTTGGAGCGGATGTCACGCGGATTCGCGGTGTGATTGGTGCGCGCGCGCAGGCGATGGCGTCCAAGCGGCAGCAGATCGAGGATGCCGCCATCACGACGGAGGTGTTGCTCTCCGACGTGCGGGATATTGATTACGCTAGTGCTGTGACCAACCTGCAAAGCTCGCTGACGCAGATGCAGGCGACGTTGCAGACCAGCTCCCTGGTGCTCAATCTCAGTCTCTTTGATTTTCTGAGGTAGCGCATGGGTGCGTTGGTGGAAGGGTGAGTGAGGCGAGAAGTGTAAGAGAGTAACGCTGCATGTTCGGTCCCTGACCAGGGCGAGGTGCAGTTGGGCTGCTCGGTGCGGAGGCGCCGGGATGCGGTGCGTACTGCGCCGCAGGCATCATCGCGTGAACGAAATGGCAACCGTCGGTCGGTTGCGCGCGACATCACGCCGGCCTGAGTAAGACGGTCATAGGAGACCCGCGATGATCATTACAACGTCGCGATTTGGGCAGTTGGACGTGGACGCTGACCGCCTCATCGTGTTTGACGACGGCGTGCTCGGCTTCCCTGATCAGCACGAGTACGCACTTGTGCAGACGGGCGAGGGCAGTGGTTTTTACTGGCTGCAATCCGTCGGTCGTGCCGACTTGGCTTTCGTAGTGTGTGATCCGCGATTGTTCGTGGCTGACTACGAAGTGCCGGTCAAGACGGCAGATCTGGAATGCATTGAGCTAGACAGTGCTGAAAACGCGCAGATTTTTGTCATCGTCAACAAGATCGACACGCTGCTGACGGGCAACTTTCAAGGCCCGCTTGTGGTGAACGTGAGCAACCGGCGCGCGCGGCAGTTGGTCTTGAGCGACAAGCGCTATTCCACGCGGCATCCGCTCATGCGGGTGAAGCAGGCGGCGACGCTGGAAAAGATCGCCTAGGGCGGACACCGGCGAAACGCCTCGGACTGCCGCTGTCATGTTACGGATAACATTGCAGCGACTGGTCTAAGCGAAAAGTAGGGTGCGGTGGTTCACGAGCGAGTCGCTCGGCGCCGCACATGATGATTTGACCGACATCCGCGCGTCGGGTTTTGCGAACGGGCTTGGGGCTCGAACGCGTCACCCCTCAGCATGGCACGGAGGAGCCGAGCATGTTGGTACTCTCCAGACAGCGCGATGAAACGATTATGATCGGTGACGACGTAGAGATTACCGTCGTTGATATTCGAGGCGACAAGGTCCGACTCGGGATCAGTGCGCCGCGGTCGATTCAGGTTCATCGCAAGGAAGTGTACGAAGCCATCAGGCGAGAAAACGAGCAGGCGGCAGGGCTTTCGCCGTCTGATATGTCCGACGTCGTAAGACGGGACGACGATACGAGCGAAAATAACAACGGCGAGCCCGAGGGCTCGGGCCACGTAAGCTAGAGATTCGCCCACGCGTATGAGCGCGTGTCTCCAAGACACGTGGGCCTAGAATGAATCGGAAAAGGACATGTCTCGACGTTCATGATGAACTGTCGAGAGTAATCAAGGAGGATTCCTCATGTCACGCATCAATAGTAACGTACCGTCGCTGATTGCACAGCGATACCTCATCGGATCGCAGCGGTCTCTGGGGCAATCGCTCGAGCGGCTGTCGAGTGGTATCAAGATCAACCGTGGTAAGGACGACCCGGCTGGTTTGATTGTATCGGAGCGGTTGCGTTCTGAGGTGTCGGCCGTCAACCAGGCGATCGACAACTCCCTCAGAGCGATCAACGTGATCGCCACGACCGAAGGCGCGCTCAATGAGTCGCAAGCGTTGTTGACGGACATACAAGCCTTGCTTGTGGAGGCTGCCAACCGTGGTGCTTTTTCCGATGAGGAAATCGCGGCCAACCAGCTACAGATCGACAACGCCATCGATTCCATCACGCGGATCGCCAACACGACGACCTTCGCCGGAAGAAAATTGCTCAACGGAGAGCTGGACTACGTCACCAGCGGTGTGAGTACATCGGAACTCACCGACGTTGCCGTGTTAGGGGCGTCGTTTGGAACGCAGTCTTTAATACCGGTGACGGTAGACGTGGCACAGTCGGCCCAACGCGCTGAGCTCCTGTTTAGCCTGTCAGCCATGACCGCGGCCGCTACGATTGACCTTGGCGGTCCCGATGGCATCATCACGTTGACCTTTCCGGCTAGTGCAACCGCTCCGGAGATGGTGACGGCCATCAATGCCCAACGCGATGCCACCGGACTCACGGCTGTGCTTAGCGGGACGAGTGGTGTGTCGGGCATGCGTTTACGCAGTGTCGAGTACGGCAGCAAGGCATTTGTTACCGTTGACGAGATTCCTGACAACAATGCGTTCGTCGTGGTGAACGCGGCCGGCGTTGGCGTTCGTCGCGATGTTGGGCAAGATGCTACGGCCACTGTTAACGGCGTCTCGGCTACGGCAGATGGCCTCAAACTGAACTTCAGTACGACCAACCTGAAGGTCGAACTTAATCTCTCGGAAGCTTTCGGCGGCGGTTCCACGGGGCTGGGACAATCAACATTTGCGATTACGGACGGCGGCGCGCTCTTTCAGCTAGGCCCGCAGGTGAATACAAACTTGCAAGAGAACATCGGCATCAAGAATATCCAGGCAAACAAGCTCGGTAACGCGATCGTCGGATTCCTCTCGGATCTCAAGAGTGGTCAATCTCGCGCGCTCAATACTCAGACGTTCCAGGAGGCGTCCAAGATTATTCAAGCGGCGATCACCCAGGTGGCCGTATTACGTGGTCGGCTTGGTGCGTTCGAACGAAATACGCTGCAAACCAACATCAACCAGTTGCAGATCACGGCTGAAAACTTAACAGCGTCGGAAGCGGTGATCCGCGACACCGACTTTGCCGTGGAGACGTCGGAGCTCACGAGGGCCCAGATTCTCGTGCAAGCGGGTAACAGCGTCCTCGCGATTGCGAACGCGCAATCACAAAACGTATTGACGCTGCTAGGCGGCTAAGAGCAGCCGCACGACACGTAGTCACGTAGTCGTCTTGCGCAACGTGAAGTGGATGGACTCATACGACGGGCGTCGTCGTCTCTTGTAGGCGGCGACGTCCGTTGTTGTTGATCGCCTCTGGTTTCGAAGGGCTGTAGCATGACCCCGAGCCGCAGGCTTCAGCCTGTGCGGTACCACGACCCTGGACCGACCTCTGTTTCGCTAGAATCGGCAGCGCAACTGCACTACGATGCACGCGAGTACTACACGGGCCATGTTACTTCTTGCCTTTCGCACGCTGTTCTGCGAAGAATTGTGTAAGCACTTGCCCGCAATCATTGCCCATGACCCCGCCGGTGACTTCCACGCAGTGGTTAAGCCGCGCGTCGGTGGGGATGTGGTAGAGCGTGTCACAGGCACCAGCCTTGGGGTCCGTGGCACCGTAGACCAGACGCGGCAAACGTGCCAACACGATGGCCCCCGCGCACATCGTACAGGGTTCCAGTGTGACGTAGAGGGTGCAGTCGGATAGCCGCCAATTGCCGACCGAAGAGGCCGCGGCTGTGATTGCGATCATCTCTGCGTGGGCGGTAGGGTCGGCCAGCGTCTCGCGTTGGTTGAAGCCGCGTCCGATGATCGCGCCGTTGCGCACCACAACCGCACCCACGGGAACTTCGCCAGCGTCATAAGCCGACAGCGCTTCGCGAAGCGCGACTTTCATGTAGTGTTCGTCGCTGCGGGGTGTTGGAAGCGTTTCATTCATGGTTACGCCGCTGATTGGGTGACAAGTGTATCGCGCTACTATGTAGAATGCTGCGATGAATCAGCCAGCGGCGAGCCCCCTGAACCACAAGCCTCAACCTGCGCGGTCCACCGAACACCAACCCGTCCCCGTGATTCTTGAAGCAAACAGACTGCGGATCGATCCCGTCATATATCGCCCAATTGATTCAGTCGCTCCGACACTGCCTCTCGGGTGCCCTCGAAATCGATACCCACCAACCCCTCGATTTTGAGGCGGAGCCGCGTGGCGACGCGCACGGCGAACTCGATTCGTTCTTCCTCGTCGCCCAGGTAGAACGCCGGGTCTGGCAGTGACCAATGGGCGCAGACGGGTGCTCCAACCCACACCGGGCAGGTTTCTCCGGCGGCCTCATCGCAGAGCGTGATGACGGCATCGATGGGCGTGTTCTCGAAATCGTCCCAACTCTTGGATTGTGCCTCGCCGAGTGGGACGTTCATCCGCCGTAGCGCCTCGATCGCCAGATCATGGACATAGCCGGCCGGCCGTGATCCCGCGCTGATGGCGATGAACTTGTCACCGCCCACCTTACGCAGCATCGCCTCGGCCATCTGCGAGCGGCAAGAGTTACCCGTGCATAGAAACAGGATCGTCCGTTTCATCGCGTGTCATCCTGAAAGTATCGTTCGGACGCATGCTAAGGCGAGGGCACCCGCGTGTCACGCGCTTTCGTAGCATAGGCCCCAGGCAAGAGCGGGCTGGAACGTGAGACCTAACGGAAAAACCGCCCGGTACGTCCAACGTACCGGGCGATTGTGATGTCGCTATGAGGCAAGCCGACTTTGTGCAGGCCTGCCGAATGCAGGGGCTACTGCATCCAAATTAAGTCACCAGCGAAAGACGGATGGGTGTTGATGTCCACCGGTCCCGCGCAGG
>JAJRSR010000230.1 GCA_024278695.1 Planctomycetota bacterium
GATGATGCCATCTGGTTGCCCAGTGACACCCGGTTTCCCGATTCGGAAATCCCCGGATTAACGCTTGTTTGACAGCTACCCGAGGCATATCGCAGCCTACCACGTCCTTCATCGCCTCTCGACGCCTAGGCATCCACCGTGTACTCTTAATAGCTTGACCACATTTATGAGGGACTGTTCTTCCCGGCCACCTTCATGCTTCCGCACTCCGGCAACCAGTCCGACCAACGCCGCATCAACGGTCAAGCCGCCTTCCAGCGCTTGATTCTTACTTACTTACTTATTCACAAACTTTTCGGTTAGCGATCGACTCAAATCAACGCACGTTACCGCACGCCAACCTAATCCGACCGCAACTTGAACTTGCGATCCTTAAATCCACATAACCCAAAGCCATCTCCGACCAACTGCCGACCAAGGCAGCAGGCCATCATCAATGACTTTGCATCCGCTTCTTCAATTGTCAAAGAGCAACGCCACCACCCGAAACCAGCAAGCTGCCAGCCCCAGGGGCGAACGGAGAAGTCTATCGCAACGATTCACAGCGTCAATAGGGCGGGTCTTGTTTTTTGCGATCGCACCGAGCAATTTCGGCCGACCCGTTGCGAAACCGCCGTAACCCACTATAAAAGCTTAGGTTAAGGTCGCCCGACCGAGCTCGCGGCGGTTTCACCTGGAGATAGGCCATTGTCAGATCACAGAACCATTTTCGGTGCCCACATGTCCGTAGCCGGGGGGATGGAAAACGCCTTTTCCGCCGGAGTCGAGACCGGTTGCGACTGCTTACAAATCTTCGTCAAGAACCAACGCCAGTGGCACGCGTCACCATTATCACCAGAGCAGATTGCACGTTACAAAGAGGCCGCAAGTGCCACAGGGTTGGCACCTGTGATCGCGCACGCCACCTACCTGCTCAACCTCGCGTCGCCGAAAAAGGACATGCGCGACAAGAGCATCCGCTGCATGATTGAAGAACTAGGCCGGTGCGAAGCGCTTGGCGTTTCCGGTCTCGTCTTTCACCCCGGCGCGCACATGGATGACACCATCGAAACCGGCATCAAACACATCGCCGAATCCTTAGACATTGTCCACAAAGCGTGCGAAGGGTTTGAATCTATGATTCTCCTGGAAACCACGGCAGGACAGGGAAGTGCCATAGGGTGGCAGTTACAACAGATCGGCGACATCATTGACCAAACCACGAACCCCAAACGGCTGGGCGTCTGCCTCGACACCTGCCACCTCTTCGCGGCCGGTTATGACTTCCGATCGCGAGAAGGCTACGAGGCGATGATCGACGAGATGGAGCGCGCCTTCGGAATCGAACGCATCAAGTGCATCCACACGAATGATTCCAAGAAAGAGTGCGGCAGCCGCGTCGATCGTCACGACCACATAGGTCAAGGAAAAATCGGAAAAGCGGGTTTCGTACACTTCGTCAACGACAAACGCTTCGCAGGCACCCCCATGATCCTCGAAACGCCAAAAGGCAAAGACGGCCGCGGCACCAACCTCGACAAAGTGAACCTGAAACGACTACGCGCGATGATTCAAGGGTAGCGTCGTACCCGACCACATCCGATCTGGAGCAACCCCCATCAGAACCCAGGCCGTTCTTTCGCGTCAGCCAAGTGGCTCTTCGCCTCCGGGGGACCGGCGTAGGGGCGCTCAACGAGATCATCGAATTTGCGGCCGTCGTGACCATGCCGGAGACGGGCGTAGGGGGCTACGAAAACACACTGCTCGATCTGTGTTTCAATCTGCTCGGCGGGATGTTGGCCATCGCTTGTGTTCGCGGAGGGCCACCCGACCTAATGACACGGCAGTGCGGCCAGATTCGCGAAGACTGCCGGACGAGACTATCATTGCGGCTATGGCTGATGAATCACTTGCAGACATGCTCGAACTGGCGCGGCGGCTTGGAGTTGAGGCGATCGAGATCACGCGGCCTCACGTTGGAAAGATTAAACCGAGCCATAAGCCCGACCGCAGCGTAGTGACAGAAGCCGATCACGCCGTGCAGCGCAATATCGTAGCCGCAGTGAGCGAGCAGTATCCGCAGCACGCCTTTTTTACCGAGGAAACGCTGGAGACGCCAAACGCCTACCCGGATCGGGGGTCGGCTCGCTATTGCTGGGTGATTGATCCGATCGACGGCACGCGTAACTTCGTGGCCGGCTTCGCCTGTTTCGGAACGTCGATCGGTGTGCTCGACCGTGGCGTGCCGGTAGTGGCGGTCGTCGTGGAGCACAACCTGGGGCATGTCTACACGGCTATCGCAGGCGGCGGGGCGGCACTCAACGGTCGCCGCTTACACATGATCGACCCCGACCCGGCGCAAGACCTCATGGTCGGTGTGCCGTCGAGCAAAGACCCGCTGACGCAAGCCGTCGTGGCACTGTGGCAAGGAACGCAAGGCATGATACCGCGAAATATCGGCGCGTCGGCCCTTCATCTGGGCATGGTCGCATCCGGTGCCCTCGGGGCGATGTTCTGCAAAAAGTGCAAAATATGGGACATCGCGGCCGGCGCGCTGCTCGTGACGGAGGCGGGGGGGCGTATCTCACTGCCATCCGGTGAGCCGCGCATTCCCTTGGACGTGACCGCAAACGCCGCGACCGACACGCCGATCTTGGCCGCCGCACCCAAGACGCACGAACGCTTGCTAGCGGGAATCACGGGGCTGGCTGTGACACCAAAAAGCTAGATACGAGAGGATGGGGCGTGCTTTAGTTGCGTCGGCGGCGCAAGACCGAGGCAGCAAAGCCAAAACCAATCGCAGCGAGCCAGACGGCCGACGGCACGGGAACTTCTTCTGGGGTGGGTAGGGGGTCAGCCTCATCGACCCGACGCAACGCCGGCTTGGCGGCATCGTGGGAATTCGGCGCAGAAATACCGGCCGTGTACGCTGCGTAGGACTGGTGGGAACGAACGCAGTTGAGGCTGCTATGATGCCGCCTGCTACACTTCACTCCGTCATCTGGAAGAATTGGGGCACCCCAAGCCGAAGCGCCTAAAACCCCGGCGCGAACGTTCGGTGCGACGCACACAAACAGAACCAACGCAACAAACAACACTCTCTCGACGCAAAAACGCACGCTATGATCCCCAACTCGGCCCCATTTTGGCACGGGACTGGTATTTTGGCGTGACTATGGCATGACCCCATCACGACCTCAAGACAGCCCAGCATATCAAAATGAACGCCCCGTGTCAATAGAAAATTGATCAGACCAACCGTGGCTTGAAAGCGAACGTTGAGTGGAAAACTAAGGAACTTGTGGCACGCGAGTATGTGCCTGTACGGCCACGGGCGTTGTCGTCCCTTGGGGGACGGCCAACATAATCGACCGACTATCGGACTCCCGATCGGCGAAGGTGGCGTGAACTTCCACCCGGTAGGTACCCGGACTCGCGTAGACGTGAATCGGTCGGGGTACGGAGGTTTCATCCCCATCGCCGAAGGACCACCGTACCGTCTGCGGCTTAGGTACGGTACGCAGCTCAAACTGCCGCCCGACGGGGTTCACCTCGGCCAAGGGCAACACCTGAATGTCCATCCAAGCCGTGCGGCGAACGACATCGTCAAAGAAAGCCACCACACCAGATGTATCAGTCCGGACCGTGCTACCGGTAGCATCCACACGCACACTGGACTGCTGGCTGCGTAGCCAATCGACGCAGCGTTTGCCGTGCTTGTCGGTGATTGAATCGGCCGGGCTATAGTTCACGAACACCGGCTGGTAGGATGCCACGGCTACGTCACTGGCGAGCAGGTACGCCTCATCGAACGCTGGCCCCATCAAAGCAATAGCACGGAATACGGCCGGGTTACGGAGACCGGTGAAGAGCGCCGAGTGCGCGCCACCGGAAAACCCGTAAATGAACACGCGGTCCCTTGAAACACTATTCCCAGCGCGAACATGACGAACCACGGATAGGATACGGGCTTCATCCGCGAGCAAGAGCTCACGCTGCACCTTTGGCTTACGCGCGAAAGCGCTACGAACAGCCGAGAGCGCCGGAGCGGCCACGAGCAACCCCTCGCGTTCTGCTAGCTGAGCCCAATCGCGAATCTGCTGGTGTGGTGAATCCGCAAAGGCGGAATGACAGACAACCACCAAAGGCCAATCGTAGTGACGATCATAACTCGACGGACGGTAGAGCAGATAATCACTACCTTGATCCGGCTCCACAAACGTGCGGATCGGCTCCGGTGCACTGGAATCAATTTTTGAAGCGCACCCACCAATGAAGGTCATCCCCAATACGACCATGAAAAGCGTTTCGACCTGTATTCGTAGCGTTTTATACATAGTTATCAGCGACGGACATCGAATCCGCAACCCGCAAGGTGTTTCTCGAAAGCCGTACAAAACTCGGTCGTATCGTCGTCAACCAACGTCCGGTCTTCACAACCAATCACGGTCTTGAACGTCAAACTCCGCTTACCGGCACCCACGGACTTGCCTTCGTAGCTTCCGACGAAACGAATCTGCTTGAGGAGATCATTCTTGAAGCGATCAAGCTGCGAGACCACTTCCGCAAACCGCACCTGGGAATCCACCAGGAGTGAGTAATCCAGTTCGACGCGCGGATGTCCGGGGATCCGACCCAACGGTTCGATCACGGGGTCCAGATCGGCCAGCACGTCGAGACGCATCTCAGCCCACGCGATGCCCCACGCACCCAAGTGTTCATCCATCGCCTGCCGCAGTGACAGGTCAACCACGCTGGCCCGACCGACCTCGACATCACCCACACGGATGGCCACGGTCTGATGAGCATGTTCCCACGCACGACCAGCGCAGGCCTCGACCGTGGAGAACCCGGCCGGACGCGCGAACGCCTGCCACGACCACGCCTCGATATAACCCTTGAGCTCCGTGAAGAGCGCGTCTTCCGATTTCTTTCCACGACGCGCCATCACCAAACCCAAGTGACGGCGGGATACGTCGTCTTTGGAGGCCGGGTCAAACACAGTGCCGACCTCCATGATCGAAAACGCCGGAAAGTGAAAACGGTTTTTCCTCACGGCACCCAACAAGCCCGGCATGAGCGTATGACGCAAGCGGTGAAGACCGTCGGCCGCCGGGTTGCGCAGTTCCAAACACGCACCCGGGTCATACCCAAGCTGAACGATCCACTCGCTGTTGTACCAGAGGTAGGCCTGTATCTCGCGAAAGCCGGGACCGTTTGACCAGTGACGTAGCGCTGCGTTTTCGAGGTCATGCAGACGGTGCGGCGCCACGCGTCTGAGAGACACCTGCGGCATGGTCGGCTCGATCGTGTCGTAGCCGATGCATCGAGCGATTTCCTCGATCATGTCCGCCTCGATCGAGACATCGTTGGTCGCACGGTAGGAAGGCACGTCAAACGTCCATACATCACCGCTATCGTTCAGCGTGAAACCAAGCGGCGCGAGCAACGCGCCAGCCTCATCTGCGGTCACCTCACGACCGATCGCCCGGGAGACATGCTTCGCCTTCACCGACACCGTGACTTTCGGAAGCGGCGCAGGGTAACAATCCGCCAGCGGGCTCGTGAGTTTGAGATTCGGGTACATGGGCTTGGCCAGCTCTACAAACCGCTGGATCGCCAGGACGGTGTTCTTCGGATCGAGCGATTTTTCAAACCGCGCACTGGCATCAGTCCGAAGGCCAAGCCGGGTGGCCGTCCTTCGCACAATGCTGGGCTCAAAGTTAGCGGATTCGAGCAGCAGCGACGTCGTATCACGCGCCACTTCAGCGTCCAAGCCACCCATCACGCCGGCGATCGCGACATCCACACCCCGGCACTGAATCATGAGCGTCTCGTCGGTCAGCGCACGCTCGAAGCCGTCGAGCGTCTTGAACTTCGCGCCGCGCTTGGCACAACCCACCTCGATACAATCCACCCGATCCGCATCAAACGCGTGCATCGGCTGACCGAGGTCGGCCATGATGTAGTTTGTCAGGTCCACAAGCCCGCTGATCGGCCTCATACCCACGTGACCAAGCCGAAGCTGCATCCAAAGCGGTGCGGGTTGCGTCGGAACGCCCGTCACAACGATGCCGCTATAGCGGCGGCAGGCCTCCGGGTCGGTGATCTCGATCTTAAACTCACGACCCGAGCCAGCCTGTAGTTCATCGAGCGGGGCGACCGGGTAGGGCCTTAGCGGTAGCTTGGTGATAGCCGCGATCTCACGGGCGATCCCGTAGTGCCCCCATAAATCCGGTCGGTGGGTGATCGACTTGTTATCGACCTCGATCAGCCAATCATCAAACCATTCCGGCGGGAGACTCTGACCCGGCGTGACATCCGGGGCGAGGAAAATCGCCTCCTTGATGGCCATCGGCACGCCGATCGCATCACCGGGGAGGATCATGCCGCAACTTTGTTGACCGGCGACCTCTGTCGTTCCGATCTTGCTGAGGGCGGCCACACTCGCACCGGGTGGCGCGTAGACCACGCTCAGACCCACCGGCAGCACGGGTGCCACCGTCACAGTCTGAACCGTCGCCCCCGCGCCGACCTCCAACTCAGCGAGCCGCATGTGCGGTGCGTTCGGAACATCGGCCACACTCACGACGCGGGCCGCGATCAGTCCGCGGGCGTCGACTTTGAGGTGCTCAACCGTTTCAACCTCTGCGGTGGTACAGGTGAACTTCTCGGCGAGAGCGTGAACGTCGATAGCCTCGGGAAGATCGACGAAGTCTCGCATCCAGTTTAGTGAGATCAGCATGGTAGTGTCACGTTATGGCATTTAGGTTTGGCACTATGGTTCCCGGGAAACGATGACGGCACCGCCCTGGCGTTCACGACCCACGATGGGCCGAAGGTCACCCGAGTTGAGCACACGGATATCGCGAATGCCGTATTTCATCATCGCGAGTCGCGTGAGACCCAAGCCGAAAGCGAACCCGGTGTACACCTCGGTATCAATACCCCCGGCCTCAAGCACCTTCGGGTGGACCATGCCGGCCGGCAAAACCTCGATCCAGCCGGAGCGTTTGCACGTCGCACAGCCTGCGCCGTCACAAATCTCGCAGTTCATGTCCAGCTCAATGCCCGGCTCGACGAAGGGAAAGAAACCGGGTCGCACGCGCACCTTGACCTCACGATTCATCACCTCATTAAGCAGGGTCTTGGCCATCGCAATCAGGTTGGCGATGGAGATGTCCTTGTCGATCAACAACCCCTCCACCTGATGAAACGTATTCTCGTGCGAGGCGTCTATCGTTTCGTATCGAAAACACCGACCCGGCGCGATCACGCGTAGCGGTGCGCCGAACTTCTTCATGGACCGGTGCTGCACCGGCGACGTGTGCGTTCGCAGCACCGAGCCGTTGGTCAGCCAGAACGTGTCCTGCATATCCCGAGCCGGGTGCGACGCGGGGATGTTGAGCGCCTCAAAATTGTGGTACTCCGACTCCATCTCCGGACCGGCCTCGACTGTGAAGCCGAGCCGCTCGAAGATGCGTTCGACCTCCCATTGGACGGCCGTGACAGGATGGACGCTGCCCATCGTGGGGCGATCACCGGGTAACGTCGGATCATGGGCCATCGCCCCGGCGGAATCCGCACTGACGGCCGCCTGCTTCAGCGCCGCGTGACGCGCGTCAATAATCGCCTTGACGCGTTTCTTGGCGGCATTGATCGTCTGCCCAACCTGCCCCTTCTGCGCAGGGGGGTAATCCTTGATCCCACCAATCAGCGAGCCGAGGGTGCCTTTTTTTCCCAGGATGCTCGTGTCGAGGCTTCGCAGCGCGTCCACCGCCTGCATGTCGCCAACCTTCTTGGCGACGTCGGCTTCAATCTCTGCGATTTGTTGATTAAGCGTCTCTAAATCCATGTTTCAGTCCCGCACAGCGTACTCCACAGCCACGGGCGGACAGCTTAGATCGGGAGGGGGCGGGATGCAAGGAACAAGCCCCCCGCGAAGCGAAGCAGACACCCACGGCACAGCACCGGGAGCCCGCCCGGAGGCGAAGTCTTGCACAGAAACAAAAGGTAGTATAGACTACAAACAGTATATTTGACTACATGAATACGGCAACCCTTAATGAGGCGTCACACATGGTAGGAATCTCCAGTTTGCTCCCCGCTCAGCGGGTTGGCGTTCGTTACTGCTGTTCGGCGGGACTCGCCGCCGTTCTCCCGATCCACATGCCGCCGCCAAGCCATGCCGAGACCACAGAAGAACCGCTCGTCACAGACCGACCCGACTTCACGGAGAGCACCGAAGCGGTGTCCGCCGGGCGACTCCAGATCGAGGCTGGTTATACATTCACCTTTGACAGAGCGGGTTCGGACCGGCAGCGCGATCACACCGCAGCCGAGATACTGCTGCGAATCGGCGTCGTGGCGGACTTCGAGTTGCGAATCGGTTGGGACGGGTACACGTGGACCGAGCGGCAGTTCGAGGAAGAGGTGACAGAGCACGGACGCAAAATAACCCGCGAAACATGGAGCCAGGGAGCGAATGATCTGTCGCTCGGCTTCAAGAAGAAACTATTCGAGCAGGACGGGGGGATTCCGCACTTCGGTGTCATCGGGGCGATTACCGTACCATCCGGCAGTCCGAGCCTATCTTCCGGCGATGTCGATCCGGAGGTCGTATTGCTCTGGGCGTACGATGTGACCGACACGTTGGCGTTGGCGGGTAACGTCGGTTTCGCCTTGCCAAGCAATAATCACGGGCGGTTTTTTCAGACATCGGCCTCGGTCAGCGCCGGCTTCACCCTGACCGAGCGCGTCGGTGCCTATGCCGAATACTACGGCTTCTATCCCAACGCAGAACACACGCCCGCTGCACATTATGTCAACGGCGGCTTCACCTACCTGATTAACAACGATTTCCAGATTGATGCACGGATCGGGGTGGGGCTATACGAAGAGGCGGATGATTTCTACGTTGGCTTCGGATTCGCGATGCGGTTCTGATGACCAGCCGGGACGACAGCAGCTACACCCAGCCGCGCACCCGGCACGCCTCGGCCACACGGGAAACGCCAACGAGGTAAGCGGCCAAACGCAACGGAACATCGCGATCCTCGGCGAGCCGGTAGACGGCCTGGAAGGATTCGGTCATGCGGCGGTCAAGCTGACAACGCACCTCATCCAGCGACCAATAGTAGTTGTAGGTGTTTTGCACCTGCTCGAAGTAGGAGACCGTCACGCCGCCGGCATTCGCCAGGATGTCGGGGACAAGAAACACACCTTTGTCCTGAAGAATCTTGTCGGCGGCCGGCGTGGTCGGACCGTTGGCCAACTCGACGATCAATTTGGTCTTGATCGCATCGACGTTTCTTTCGGTGATGACGTGTTCGATGGCGGCCGGGATCAACACCTCACACTCGGTCGCGAGAAGATCATCGGGGGCGATCTCTGACCCGTCATCAAGACCGGCAAGGTAGCCCCCGTTCCTGTCGGCGTGCTTGATCGCACGGGGGATGTCCAGCCCGTTTTCATTGTGCCACGCAGCATCCTCTGCTCCGATAGCGACCACCCTGGCCCCGCGTTCATGCAGCAGCCGTGCGATATGACCACCGACATTGCCGAAACCCTGAACCACATAACGACAATCCGCCAGCCCCAACCCTAGTGCCTTGGTGGCCTCACGGACGCAGAACAGCCCGCCCCACGAGGTCGCGTCGGCGCGACCGAGCGAACCGCCGATGACCGGAGGCTTTCCAGTGATGACGCCTGGGTGCGATTCACCGCGCATAGTTTCGCATTCGTCCATCATCCAGGCCATGATCTGCGGCGTGGTGTAGACATCCGGCGCGGGAATATCGCGATCCACCCCGAGCCGATCGCCCACGGCCCGGGAGAACGCCCGCGCGAGGCGTTCTTTCTCAGCAACGGACAGTTCCTTGGGGTTGACCGTGATACCGCCCTTGGCACCGCCAAGCGGAAGATCCACGACGGCCGTCTTCCAGGTCATCCACGCGGCCAACGCGCGCACCGTGTCGATGGTCTTGTTGGGGTGCCAGCGGAGCCCCCCCTTGGTCGGCCCGCGGGCGTTGTTGTACTGCACGCGGTACGCCTTGAAGACGCGGCTTGTGCCGTCATCCATCTTGATGGGGATGGTGAACTGAAACTCCTGCATCGGCTCGCGCAGCAGCGCATGCGTAGCATCATCCAGCTTGAGATGCTTGGCAGCAATATCAAGCTGGTGCTGCGCAGTAGCAAAAGGGTTCAGACCAGCCATCGACCTAACGGTTCCTCTCTATGATCCACCGACTCCTCGAGGCTCGCTAGACCCAACCACGCAGTTTGCAGGCCTCGGCCACGCGCGTGACGGAAACCATGTACGCAGCCAGCCGGTTATGCACCTTGGCCTTCTGCTGCATATCATATACGGCGGAGAAAGCGTCCGTCATTTTGCGATCGAGCTGCTGGTGTACGTCTTCCAGCGACCAGTAGTAGTTATAGGTGTTCTGCACCTGTTCAAAGTAGGAGACCGTCACGCCGCCGGCGTTCGCCAGGAAATCCGGGATGATGTACACGCCTTTTTCAAACAGGATTTTGTCGGCTTCGGGGGTCGTGGGACCGTTCGCGAGTTCGCAACTGATCTTCGCTTTGATATTGGCGGCGTTTTTCACGGTAATCACGCCTTCTAGCGCAGACGGATAGAGCACGTCAACTTCGAGCTCGAGGAGGTCCTCATTGGAAATTTCCGAGGAACCCGGAAAACCGATGACCGACCCGGTTTCGCGTTTGTGGCGGATCAACGCGTCGGGATCGAGCCCGGTCTTGCACATGACGCCGCCGCGCGAATCACTGGCCGCAACGAGCGTACCGCCGCCCAAGATTTCCGCATGGAGCGTGGCCGCAAACTGACCGGCGTTGCCGAAGCCTTGAATCGCGTAGCTGGCGTTTTCCACGTTGAGGCCGAGCTTCTTGGCCGCCTCGCGAACGCAGTAAACCCCACCTCGCGCTGTGGCATCACCACGCCCCTGCGAGCCACCGATCGGAATCGGCTTGCCCGTAATCATGCCGGGATGGGAGTGCCCCATCATGACCTCATACTCGTCCATCATCCACGCCATGATCTGCGGGGTGGTGTAGACGTCCGGCGCGGGCACGTCGCGATGCACGCCGAGCTCACGACCGACCGCACGAATGAAACCGCGTGCGAGGCGTTCTTTCTCACCATCGGATAGTTCTTTGGGGTTACAGACGATACCGCCCTTACCACCGCCGAGCGGGATATCAACGACAGCCGTCTTCCACGTCATCCAGGCGGCCAGCGCGCGGACGGTATCCACCGTTTCTTCCGGATGCCAACGTAAACCACCCTTTGTCGGGCCACGGGCGTTGTTGTACTGGACACGGTAGCCCTTGAAGACGCGGGTGGTGCCGCTATCCATCTTCACGGGAATGGTGAAATGGTACTCTCGCATGGGTGAACGGAGCAGTTCATGGGTAGCCTTATCGAGCCCCAGCCTTTCGGCGGCCTCGTCCAACTGCTCCTGTGCGATGGCAAACGGATTCAGTCCTGACATAACTTTCTTGCTCCTGCGGCGGCTTTTGGCCGCTAGTACCGTCTCAACATCTAATCAAATTATGAACCGGCGATCTCGTCGAAGCCCCAAACCCACTCGAATCGCATACACCGGCCAACACGACAACCCCCACGCCCTACACGCCGCGTGCCAGCGAATACCGCCGCCGACGGGCTACCGCCGTGTGAAACCCCGGATTCTAACAGGTTTTGTAGGCTTGGCGAGTGTAGGAACAGGTGAATCATTGTTACCCCTTGGTCCATGACCAAACCGTACGGCAAAGCCGTGGAACCCAGGCAAAAAACCAATCCCCGAAAATGAGGTGTTCTGGGTCAGTTGCAAAGCGATCATCGCCGAATATCCTCGCGCCATGTCCCTGATTCGTGACCAGGCTGTGGTGCTCGGACGGCTCGATTATTCGGAGACGTCGCAGGTAATCGTGCTGCTGACGCGCGAGCACGGGAAGGTCCGCGCCATTGCCAAGGGGATCAAACGGGGCACCAAACAGCGGTTCGCGGCCGCCATCGACCTGTTGGAGCTGGGCTCGGTCGTGCTTAGTGCCCGCCAGGATCGACCCCACACGTTGGCCAACATCACAGAGTGGAAGCAGACGCGAAGCCTTCTTGGTCTTCGTGAGAAACTCCACCGGCTTCATGCCGGGCAATATGTGGCCGAGATCACGGCCGCTTTGACGGAGGATTGGGATCCGCACGCCGTGATGTATGACGCCCTGGTACACGCCTTGGTCGTCCTCGGCGATGCCGACACCCCACTACCCGCGGTCACCGCATACCAACAAAAACTTTTGGATGAGATCGGCTCCTGGCCACGGTTCGACGCGTGCGTCCTATGCGGTCGGATGGATGAACTGACGCATTTTTCCTCGTTCGAGGGCGGCATGATCTGTCGGCATTGCGAACCCACCCACATCGAAAAACGCGAGGTCGGACCAATCACACGGGCCATGCTAATCGACATATCCACCACCAACGACCCGACGCCAGCCTTCGATCTGCTCGATTACCACATCTCTCACCTGATGGGGAGGGCACCGAAGCTCTCCGAAGCGCTGCTGACCAAGACCCAACGTGGCCACGTTCGATAGCCAGACTGGCACACTCCGGCACTTCTGCACGAACCATGAATCCCCGCTGCCCCTATAATATCGCCTTCAACCCACCGCTACGCGAGGGCAACCCAAACGATCATCTACCAGCCGGTACGCTGGTCTACCGATAGAGTTGAGTGGGCTGTATCGCGGTTGAAACAGCGGAATGGGTGCCCACGTAAGGGATCGGCCCGCTTTGACTGGTGACCGTCATCGCGACCGAGTTGGACGGCGGATGGCCGTTCCAAATCGTGAATCGAACTGACTAACGGACGGTTTATGTTTCAAAAAGAACTACTCTCAAACCCGGATTCCTCCTTCGGACACTGCCACTGCGCGACGATCACGCTGACGCCGACCGGTGATCTTCTCGCGGCCTGGTACGCCTACCGTGAGGATGAATCGCGGGGGGCCGTGCTGGTGGTGGCACGAAAACGCGCAGGACGCCCTCGCTTCGAGAAGCCACAGCGGATCCTATCGGACATGAAAAGCTCACTGGGCAACCCCGTGCTTTTAAACGGAGAAGCGGGTCGTATCCACTTGTTGTTTGTCGCGCTGCGCGGGCACTACTGGGACAGCGCCATTGTGAACCAAAGCTACAGCGACGACCTCGGGCTCACATGGTCCACGCCGGAATCGCTTCGGCTTGATCCGGGGATGATGGTTCGCTACCCCCCGATCGTTCGGAAAAACACCTACTTCCTACTACCGGCGTATGACGAAAAAACGAACCAAACCCTACTACTGACGGCCGGTCCTGACGCCAGCGGCTGGATGCCCGTCCAACACTTTGACGACATAGCCTCGATTCAGGCGGACATTGTCCGTCAGGACGACAAGAACCTCACCATGATCATACGTCCCACGGGCGACGATCGCTGTTGTATCAGGCGGCTTTCCGTCGATGACGGCCGGAGCTGGATGCCGGCCATGCGGACAACGCTGCCGAACCCGCTGTCTGGTGTCGCCGCTTTTGGGGTTGATGATTGCCTCTGCGCGGTCTACAACCATACAACCGAACACCAACGATACCCGCTCAGCTTGGCCTACTCTCAGGATCGCGGCACGAGCTGGAGCGAGCCCGTTCACATCGACGAAACCAAGCACGAGGTATCCTACCCGTCGTTTCTGTCTGACGACAAAGGCGTGACCCACGGGGTCTACACGTTCGGCCGAAACAGTATCCAGTACGTAACATTCGATCGTTCTTGGTGGATGCGATAACCGTGGCCTACGACTCCATTGGCGAATTCAAGAACCTTCACCCGGAACGCGAGGTGTTCATACTCGCTTCAGGTCCATCGCTGGCGAAGGCCGATTTGAGTTTACTCAAACGGCGCATTGTCATCGGGCTCAATCGCTCCAGCCTGATCTACCCGGAAACGCACTACCACTGCACGATGGATGAACGGCTGTTCAAGGAATACGACGAAGTCCTACGAAAAAGCCGGTACATGTTCACGCTTGAAAATCGCCCGTTCGGCGTCCCCATGAAACTTCTCGGCTCAGAAGGCTTCAGCGAAGACCTCACCGAAGGTGTCTACAGCGGCTACACCGTGTCCTACCTCGCGCTGCAACTGGCCATCTACATGGGTTTTAAGCGGGTTTTCTACGTCGGGCTCGACCTGAAACACCAGAGTGGGCAGACTCATTTCTTCGGACAGGACCACGTATCAAAGAACCACGAGAACACGGAGTTCCCGAAAATGATACGGATGCTCGCGTACGGCGCTGAGCGCGCCACCGCGTTGGGCGTGGAAGTCTACAACACAAGTCCTGACACGAGCCTGACCTGCTTTGAACGCGTCACGCTTGAACAGGCTGTCTCATAACCGCCGGGCACCGAACTCGAACCGGAACTTTGCGCTGGCGAGCGGAGAAATCGCCACCGGTTGGGCGATAGATAATGGTACGAATGATTGACGCAACAACCGCGCGCGATATGATCGCACGCAGACTTTGAACTGGCGCATTCTTGGCAAGGAAACATCTCATGGCAACAGCCACACGTTGGGTTTACTACTTCGGCAACGGCAAAGCGGACGGCAAGGGCGATCAAAAACTGCTACTCGGCGGGAAGGGTGCCGGCTTGGCGGAGATGACGCGCATCGGCCTGCCCGTACCCGGCGGGTTCACCATCACAACCGACGCATGCGAAGCGTACAACAAGCGTGGTCAGAAATGGCCCACGGGCATGGAGAAGCAGATCAAGGCGAACCTCGCCAAGCTCGAACGCGGCTGCAAGAAAAAACTCGGCAACGCCAAGAACCCGCTGCTCGTGTCGGTTCGCTCCGGGGCAGCGCAGTCCATGCCGGGCATGATGGAAACCATCCTGAACCTCGGGCTCAACGACAAATCCGTCGAGGGGCTCGCCAATGTCTCCGGCAGCCGCCGCTTTGCGTTCGACGCCTACCGCCGGCTCATCATGATGTACGGCTCCACCGCGAAGGGCGTGGACCGGATGCTCTTTGAAGAAGCCTTTGACGAACTCAAAGAAGTACGAACGGCCCAACGCCTCGGGCTCGGCGCGGGCGAAACAGCCGCCGACACGGACGCCAACGCCGAAGAACTCGCCGATCTGGTCGAGACGTTCAAGACCATCTACCGTGACGGCTGCGGTGAGGCCTTCCCGCAAGACCCGTTCCAGCAGCTCAAGGGTGCGATCAGCGCGGTGTTCGATAGTTGGATGTTGGATAAGGCCATCACCTACCGCCAAGTCGAGAACATCACCGGGCTCAACGGTACGGGTGTCAACATCTGCCAGATGGTTTTCGGCAACATGGGTGACGATTGCGGCACCGGCGTCTGTTTCACGCGCGACCCGAGCACCGGCGAGACCGTATTCTACGGCGATCTGCTCATCAACGCTCAGGGCGAAGACGTGGTGGCCGGTGTACGCACGCCGCTCAAGCTCGAAGAGCTCAAGAAACTCATGCCCGAGGTCTACCAGCAACTTGAGGCCGTCCGCGTCATCTTGGAAGTTCATTACAAAGAGATGCAGGACCTGGAGTTTACGATCGAACGCGGCAAGCTCTACATGCTACAGTGCCGAACCGGCAAGCGTTCACCGCAGGCCGCATTCCGCATCGCCGTCGAGCAGGCGACCAAGCCGCTGCTCAAGACCGCTGCCGCGAAAAAACTGGTGAGTAAGAAGTACCTGCCCAAGAAAACCGCCGACCTGGCCACCAAGCCGATCATCACCAAGGATGACGCCATCCTGCGTATCCAAGCCGCTGACGTGGAGCGGCTGTTCTATCCAGTGCTGGACTCAAACGTGACTGCATCCGAGCTTGCCTCGCGTGAGATGGGCGAGGGCATCGGCGCGGTACCTGGTGCGGCCGGCGGCGAGATCGCTTTCTCCGCAGAGCGCGCCGAGGCGCGAGCCCAGTCCGGCGTGGATGTTATTCTCGTCCGGAAAGAAACCTCCCCGGAAGATGTCGGCGGGATGCACGCCTCGGCCGGCATCCTCACGGCCACCGGCGGTAAGACCTCGCACGCGGCCGTCGTCGCGCGCGGCTGGGGCAAATGCTGTGTCGTTGGCTGCGGTGCGTTGGACATCGACTACGCCAACAATACGATGACCCTCGGCGGCAAAACACTGAACGAAGGTGACACGATCACGCTCGAAGGCAGCTCCGGCAAGATCTACGAAGGATTGATCGACCTCGTCCCACCGGTAGCCCCCAAGGAATACGAAACGATCATGACCTGGGCCGACAAGCGCCGCCGGATGAAGGTCCGCGCCAACGCCGACACCCCGGTCGATGCGCTCAAGGCCGTGGAGCTCGGCGCGCAGGGCATCGGGCTGTGCCGTACCGAGCACATGTTTTTTGATCCGTCCCAGCCGCAGCGGCTCACGTCGATGCGCCGGATGATTCTGGCCGACAACGAGCCGGACCGCCGGGCCGCGCTGGACGCGCTGCTGCCGTACCAGAGGGAAGACTTCGAAGGCATCTTCGCGGCCATGCACAACCTGCCCGTCACCGTGCGGCTTCTCGATCCGCCGCTGCATGAGTTCCTGCCGCAGTCCGACAACCCGGAAGGGCAGCGCGCCGTGGTCGATCAGATCAATGAAGCGCTCGATGATGCCGGTTCGAGCAGCGACCGCATCACGGTCGAAGACATCGCCCGTCGCGTCGAACAGTTGCACGAGTCCAACCCGATGCTGGGTCATCGCGGGTGCCGGCTCTGTATTACCTATCCCGAGATTCTCGAGATGCAGGTGCGTGCGATCATCGAAGCGGCGATCAACTGCACCGAACGCGGCACGAAGGTGCTCCCGGAGATCATGATCCCGCTGAGCATCGACGACAAGGAACTCGGCATCTTGATCGAGCGAACGCGCGCGGTGGCCAACGCCATCATCAAAGAGCGAAAAAGCAGGCTAAAGTACCTCGTCGGCACGATGATCGAGACGCCGCGCGCAGCCCTGCTCGCCGACCGCATGGCCAATGTGTCAGACTTCTTCAGCTTCGGCACCAACGACCTCACGCAAACGACGATGGCGCTCTCGCGCGACGACGCCGGTCGTTTCCTGCCGGATTATGTTGATGCGGACCACGCGGGCATCTTCAAACATGACCCGTTCCAGACGCTCGACGCGGACGGCGTGGGCCGGTTGGTGCGAATCGCCTGTGATGAATCACGAAGCACAAAGCGCAACATCAAGCTCGGCATCTGCGGTGAACACGGCGGCGACCCGGAGTCTATCCAGTTCTGCGACGCGGTCGGGTTGGAATATGTGTCGTGCAGCCCCTTGCGTGTACCCATCGCACGGCTCGCCTCTGCCCAGGCGACGATCCGCGCGGAAGCAAAGCCGAAGGCGAAACCCGGTGCCACGCTCAAAGTACGTTCCATGAGCAAGGCCTCCGTGCTGCCCAAGAGAACCAAACGCAAGGTCGCCGCACCGAAAAAGACGAGCAAGAAAGCAAAGCCCAGCGCCAAACGCAAGGCTGCGGCCAAGGGTAAACCAACGGCCAGGAAAACCGCAAAAAGAAAGCTGGCCCGAACCCGCTAAACCGTCTGCACGACAGGTGCAACAAATAGCTACTGGATTTCATCGGTAAGCGACAAACGCGTGCCCCATCCTCCGCCATGAGCGAAGGATGGGGCACGGACCCAAAGAGCAACAGAACCCGAACAGCAATCATTCCGCATACGACACCGGCACGATTCGCGGGAATCAAGCCCCCAGAGCCGCAGACTTCAACCTGCGCGGTTTCCCAGATATCGAACGTCACACGAAACGCGCAGCACCGCGCAGGCTTGGGGTTCCGATGGCTCGAAGGATACTGCATGCAGCGCTTGCCCGTGTGTGGGCGCAACCAGAACAAGCACGGGAAAACGTCGCTCCAGATGCCTCATGTCATTCGCGACCCCATTAACGCGACGCTTGTCCATGCCACCTCGCTCAAACCTCAAACCCGCCTTATCTGTCCTGCAACCAGTTCCATCAGAGTCTGGAACGTGGCTTGCCACAGGCATCCCGGAGCTGGACCGGGCCGGTGTAGCCCCCACTCATGACCACTACCGTGGCGTGCCGTGATACAGGCCCAACCAAGAAAGACGGAGAACCCCAGATGTTTTGCAATCAATGTGAACAGACCGCTCATGGAACGGCCTGCGTCGATACGGGCGTTTGCGGCAAAGACCCTGACGTTCAGTCGCTCCAGGAGATCCTGTTATACGGACTCAAAGGCATGGCCTCCTACGCCCACCACGCCCGACGGCTCGGCAAGGTCGATGAGGACGTCAGTGCGTTCATCGAGGAGGCCCTTTTTGCAACCGTCACGAACGTCAACTTTGATATGGAAAGCCTGTTCGAGTTGGTGATGGAATGCGGCATGAAAAACCTCCGCGTCATGCAGATGCTCGACGAGGGGCACACCGAGATGTTCGGAACGCCGTCACCGACCACGGTCTACGAAGGCACCAAGCCAGGCCCGGGTATTCTCGTCACCGGGCACGATATGCTCGACCTGTCTGACATTCTGGAGCAGTCCGCGGGCACCGGGGTGAATGTGTACACCCA
>JAJRSR010000231.1 GCA_024278695.1 Planctomycetota bacterium
CCATCTCCATCCGCTATGTGGCCCATGAATCATGCGTGGAACTCAGGAGCCTCAAGCTTTACCTCCAGTCGTTTCGCGATCAGGGTATCTTTTACGAGGATATCACCAATGTCATGCTATTGGACTTGGTCAGCGCCTGCGCTCCGAAGTGGATGACCGTTCGGACGACGTGGAGCGTGCGTGGCGGTATTCATTCAGTCATCACTGCTGAGCATGGAAACGCTCCAGACTGCGCTCAATAGTTGAGGCCGATAGCCATCCGCTGGAGGCGAGTGTCTGTTGCGGGCCTTTCTGCGGGTGTCTGGGTGTTACGCCTTGTCCAAGAACGCGAGCACTTGATCGTTGGTCGTCAGTCCGTTCGGATGGCGTCGAATTTCAGATGGGGTTAGCCACTTCACGTTTTTTATTTCTGCGCGGCACACCCGTAGCGGTTCGCCGCTGTAGCCAAAGAGCCAAGCTGCGAGGACGTAGGTGCCATCCGGCGTGCGTACTGAGCCGAGTCGGCGGCGGGGGGCTGTCGATATGCCTAACTCTTCGTGTAGCTCGCGCACAATGGCCGAGCGGGACGTTTCGCCAGCCTCGACGTGACCACCGGGAAAGCACCACATCTCGGCCTTGGAAATACCCTCGGCACGCTGCACAAGTAGATAGCGACCACGGTCATGTAAGATGCCGATCGCGCCGCGGCGGACGGTGAGTCTAGTTGGATTCTGTTGGTTCGTTTTCATGGCAGGCTTCGTGATCTGTGCGGCAGGGATAGCCACGGTGAAACAACGTGCCGCCGCATCTTCCTGCGGAACCATATCAAAAAAAGCGGCGGACTCCGAAGAGTCCGCCGCCAGTGCATCATGTCAACGCAGCTTGCGAGCCGCGTAGTTCCGTGCCCACGCTTGGCGTGTTACGGGTAGATGAGGGAGTCAGTGGAGGAGTAGGCATTCTCGGTTGTACCCAACGCCCATCGACCCGGGTAGGGGTTCTGAGCCGCCGAAATATGTACCGTCTGACCATGAATCCGGTTCTGGCCGATGATGTCGTTCCAGTTATCGATCATCAACGTGTAGATGTTGTCGTTGTCGATACCCACAGCAGGCTTTCGCTGGAATGAGGCGTGCCCGTCAGCATACAGGCAGTTCTGGCCTTCGCCGTTACCATTGCCGCCGTGGTTGGCCGAGTTGAACTTACGCCACGCCAGAGGAGAGTCGGCCAGGGTGATCTCACCGTTAATGCCGGAATTCTGGAAGGCGTCCGTCGGATCAGAACCATCGAAGTAGTAAGGGCTCTTGTCGGCTGCGAAGATCATGCGGTTGTCGGAGCCTTCCCTTGGTTGGGAGTCTCGAGGTCCAAATGGAACCTGATAGCCATAGCTAATGTTCTCGTAGCCCAAAAAGTCATACATCAACGCGATGTCTCGCGTGGGATCGGGCTGGTCGCCAGAGCTGGGACAGATGAACTGCGAAACGGTGACGTCACCAGACCGGACCAGAAGCCAGTAAGCCCGCGTCACAGATACGGCAGAGCTGGCGTTCGTGTCGCCGCCGACAATGGATGTTGATTCCCGCAGGCGATCGTTGCCGACTTCGCCCAGGTCGCGGGCGGTTTCGGTAATGTTCTGGTGGTCCAACGCGCCGAACCCAGTGTCGCCGTCGTTGTTGAGATAATCAATCCCGTTACCGCCGGAAGAATACGCATCGTTCTTGAAGGGCGGGATCATCCAACGTTCTGCATTGTCGTTGGCATAGATCTTGGCCGACGTGCCAATGCCCTTGATGTTGGCCGAGCAGACCAGACGCTTACTCAACTCACGAGCACGCGACAGACTCGGTAGCAAAATTGAAATGAGCAGTGCGATGATCGCAATCACGACCAGCAGCTCAATCAGCGTAAACGCATTTAGCTTTCTTTTCATTTCCAATGTACTCCTCTGTTTTGGCAGTGACTGCCGCGGAATGATCCGGAACTGATTCGTTTGCCAGTCCCGCCGCCGTAGTCCCGCCGTGTACCACGATGGTGTCGCCATGTGCCGATAGCAGGGTGAACCACAACCCCGCAGCCAACGTACCAGTGTAAGTACGAAGAACCGGACAAGCAACAGCAGCGTTCTCGAACGACAGATACAACTTATGAAAATCGAACAACCGGTCACACAAGCCGACTCCATAGAGACGCCTCGAATAGCCGGGTCAGCCCGCACGCCCCGAAACACTCAAACGACGAACAACATACGTCACGGCACGGCAGTCCAACGAAGTGATGAGTTGGGACAGGAGGTCGGAAACAAGTACGGAAAATAGCGATAATGGTTTCGCAAAAAATATCTAAAAGGCGAAACAACCTCAACCATCCGCCAGAAAACCCTCAAAGAGAACGCTTTCTGATTGTCTACCCATCCACTTCGGCTAAAAAAGTATACTCGGACTCTCACAGGCTGTCAACGAATGTGAGAAAATACGCTACAGCCCTCCTTTAGGCGGTTACTAGGATCTGATTCTGAGTAAATCGATACCGTGGGGTGCCGCAATCCCGAGGCCGCTCGTGTGGGCGGCCACCAAATACGGTACATCTTCGGGAGAATCCGCTATCGGTGGTAGGTCACGTCTCTGGCGAACATCGTTCAACATGGCCAAGCCGACGGCATCCGTGGCGACTAGATCCCGGCCTACGATGATACCGCCGGCGTCTGACAGGTTTCGAGAGCTGGCCACGGGGCCATCGACGTAGACCACCCGAAGGGCATCGACAATCGCCAGCCGCAGTTTCTCTCGAATGATGGGGGCGGCCACGATGTCCGGAATGTAAGGCGAGCAGTTGTGGTCATGGAACCGCGCCGGGTGTTTGACGGCCGCATGCGAGAGATTTTTCAGGGAACATGTCAGCGTGCAGATGTTGTGCGTTTTTAGGAAGGGGATGCTAATGATGGCTGTGACCTGGATGAGCCACGACGCAAATTGATCCTCACCGCTGGCGAATCTTGTTGGCGTTCGATCAAACCCTCGTGTGGCCGAGAGCGTGCCGAGCCGTAGTGTGGTGGGTTCCGGGGCTTCGATACAGACGAGGCGAGACGCTTTCCATCCGGCGTCAACCAATGACCCCACGATGATCCCGGCCATCGCATCCGACGTGCCAATCAGACGCTGCCCCGACCCGTTAAACTTCAGCCCGATGATGTCTTCTGGTTTGACGATGGCGTGCCAAGCGTCCCTTGGTGTGTGCGTCTCGGTCAGCTTCATGAGTGATGATTCGAGCAGTTCCCTGGTATGGGCCACGTGGACCTTGGGGCCATCAAGCGCCATACGGGATCGCGCGAGCGCGACGCGGGCCGAGGCTTGCCCAGGTGCCAGATCCAGCCGACGCGGTGCGGCATGAGCCGCGAATCTTCCGAGTAGCGGCGTGCTGGCTATTCCGGCAGTGACTGCGAGAAAGTCACGTCTCGTAGTGCCGTGTGGTAAGCGGGCAGGCTCGCGCATATCGATTCCGTGTTCTAAGGTCAAGCGCGGTCGGTGTGACCGTTCTCCACCCTAGTTATCGGATATTTCGAGGCCCGCTGAACCGCCAAGATAATGAGTCGCGCAACTTTTCTATGCTGATAGCGTAGGTCTAGAGCTGGGCGCTTCTGATATGCCGGATATCTTCCAGAAGTCCAGCACTGCGCAAACCAAGAAGCTGCGGCCCGGCAACGCGTGCCCACCAGTGCCCTCGATTGGTTAACGTGCTTTCCAGGCAGTCGAAGTTCTAATGCTGCGCGATACGCGGCTTGCCAACCTCGAAGATAGACTGCGTTTTTAGAAGCGTCAGTTCCTCGGGAAACGCGTGGAACGCGTGAATGTGCAGTTCGTGGTCCCGTGCGTCGTAGTCCACGAAGCTGAACGGTGCCAGTCCGTCGTGCGCTTCCTCTTCGAAAGAGACGAAAAGGCCGCGATTCTTGGCGTAATGCACATAATCGCGGTGCGTGGCCGGAAAAAGCTGCGGCGTTAGACGCTCGACCTGGGTCGACAAGATGTACTTGAGACCGTCGTTGAAGGACTGAGCGTGGTCGCGCTCACCCCGAAAACGGAAGGACGTAGCGATCCCGGACTTCGGAAGTAGTTCGTTGTCCTCGGTGATCAATTCCGTCAGGATCTGGTTTCCCGACTGAATAATGACCACATGCGCACGCCCAACCACCCAGATCTCAGCCTGGTAGCGGCTTTGTTCGATCCGCTTGGCCTTATGGATCTTGAAAAGCTCTGGGTGAATGGCCCGCTGATAAAGGCAGAAAAGAAGCTCTTCTACACGTTGTTTCGTCTGTCCTCGTTCCACTAGCTACCTCGTACAAATAAAACCGCGAAATCCGTTCCGTCCGTGGTATTATACGACTGTACAAAGTCATTTCCACGATTAATTTGTTCTCGGCACTAATTCATACAATCTCAATATATTGGATTGTATGGTGTCGATTATCGGACAGTGTTCCGATATCGGACGTTTTCGGGGACGCAATTTTCGCGCGTTTTGAGTGGATATCGGGCTAAGGAGCCTATTTTTGGTGCTCAAACGTCCGATGTGATGC
>JAJRSR010000232.1 GCA_024278695.1 Planctomycetota bacterium
AGGGCGATAGGCCGGTGAGGGCGACAGAAGCCGCGACGCCAAGTGCGTACGTCACCGTACACGTACCGAGTCCGCGCCACCGTCGCCGGGCTGCCAAGAACGGGAGAAGCAGCATGAAGTGGGGCTTGATGAGACTGGTGAATGCGATCACCGTGCCGCACAACGCATCACGGCGGTAGCCGTACGCCAAGATCGCGGTCCCCAGTAACGTGTTCATAATGAGTTGAGCCTGAACACAGGTGAGTGCCCATCGGTTCGGGAAGAATCCCAGGAGCACCACCGCCAAAAAACTCCAGCCAAACGCACCGGAAATTGACCGCCGCAGAAACGTGCCGGCTGTGATCATGAGCCCCAGAACGCACAGCCGTCCCAAGACGTCCATGACTTGTGTGGCTTGCGGCAACCCGAGCGTGTTTGCGACCCAGCCTAGCGGTGTGAAGACGACGGCCGCGCTGGGCGGGTAGACGAAGCTGGCACCGTGCGGCGTGTAGTTCGTATATAGATCGGGATTCCTGGAGATTGCGTTTTGGGATGCGGTGATGACCGGTGCAAGGTCTGTGCTATTGGGGTGGGGTGGTCGAACGAGCGCGAAAGCGCTCCAAACCCCTTTGCTTACATAGTCTTGGGGGAAGTGTGGAGCCGTTGGCGCATTCTGTGAAATGCGCAGGGAGTTGACAGTCTCGATCGTGACGATCCCGGCCAACGCCACCAGCCCGGCGAGGGCGAGGCGTTGAGTTGCGTTTTCGGATGAACACCCGACCATGCTGCTTGGTAGCTCCTAAAGTACCTGCATGCACCCATTGGATCGGCACCCATGCCCCGCAGGCGTGAGGAGCCAAGTTCTTGACGCGTCCGAGAATAACGCCTACCGTTGAGTCAGAGGTCAAAAGCTATGCCGTTGGAGATCACAAAGGTCGATCCGCGCGCGCCGTGCTCTGAGGCGTTGGCGCAGGCCGGAGCGTTATTGCAGTCCGGTGGGCTGGTGGCGTTCCCCACGGAGACGGTCTACGGACTCGCGGCACGGGCTGATAGCCCAGAGGGTATGCGCCGGCTTTGTAAGGCGAAGTCTCGCGAAGATGGCAAGGCATTTACGGTGCATGTGGGCAGCCGCGATGAGGTGCGGCGGTTCGCCGTTGATATGGGAAGTTTGACGAAGCGGCTGGTTCGCAGGGCTCTGCCCGGTCCGATGACGCTGATCCTGCCGGTGCCGGACCCCGCATCGACCCCGGTCATGAGGCACCTCGACGACGCTGCGGCGGATGCGATGTTTTATGGCGGTACCGTGGGGTTGCGCTGCCCGGATGATGCGGTGGCGACGGCGCTGCTTCAATCCGTGTCGTTTCCGGTGGTGGCGTCCAGTGCCAACGCGGCGGGAAAGCCTGCCCCGTTTTCTGGTGAGGCCGCGGCCGCGGCGATCGGCGATCTGGCGGATCTGCTGTTGGACGCCGGGGCTACGCGGTATGAAAAGCCTTCCACGATTGTTCGTGTGACGGGATCGAGTTTTGAGGTCGTGCGCGATGGTGCGCTCGACCGTGGCGTTATTCAAAGGCTGGCGGCTTTGCGTTTACTCTTTGTATGTACTGGCAATACCTGCCGGAGCCCGATGGCCGAGGGGTTGGCGAAGAAGTTGGTCGCCGAGAAACTCGGGTGCGCGATGACCGAACTTCCCGACCGGGGCGTCTTTGTGTCTTCGGCCGGTGTTTCGGGCGGGCATGGGGCTGCTTCGGCACACGCGTTGGTCGCGATGACAAAGCGCGGCGTCGATTTGTCAGGGCATGTTTCGTCACTGTTGGATACCGAGATGCTTCGACAGGCTGACCATGTGTTTGTCATGACGGGATACCACCGCGAGCGCGTTGTTGCGTTGTGTCCAGAAGCCGCGGACCGCGCGGCTACTTTGTGTGGTGACCAGGACGTTGTCGATCCCATCGGCGGGACAGAGGCAGCGTACGACACCTGCGCCGAACAGATCGAAGCCGCGCTGCGTAGCAAACTTGAAGAGGTGATGACATGAACGTGGCACTAGCGAGCGATCATCGAGGCTTTCTTGCCAAAGAGCAAATCAAGCTGATGCTACAGGAATCCGGTCATGAGACGGTTGACTGCGGTTGTGAAGGGACCACCAGTTGCGACTATCCGGACGTGGCCTTTGCCGGCGCGGCCTCTGTGGCTTCCGGGGTGTCGGAACGCGGTATTTTCCTGTGCGGCACCGGGATTGGTATGTCCATCTGTGCGAACAAAGTTCGGGGGATTCGCGCGGCGCTCTGCCACGATGAGCTCACCGCAGAAATGTCGCGGCGTCACAACAACGCCAACGTGCTGTGCTTGCCTGCGGACTTGCTGGGGGAGGAGTTGATCCACCGGCTTGTCGAGGTCTGGATGCGCACCGAGTACGAGGGCGGTCGACACGGACGCCGCATCGATAAAATCACGGACTTTGACGGTGACAAGTGTTGCTAATTGGTGGTTTGCAGTGCGTTGTGTCGTCGACGACGCTGCCATCGCGCTCGGCATGGTGCCCGCCACCACCAAAGGATCAATCCGCTGCCCGAAGTCGTTACCGCAAGAATTGCCATTCCTGTCAACAGCCAGTGGTTGAAGTTGTGGCGCTCGCTGTAGTCCATGATGTGCAGCATCCAAAAAAAGTCGAACCAGCGCCACTGGTCGTTACGTCGTGAGAGGACTTTTCCGGTTACGGGCGAAATGTAAATGTGCGTGTTCGCGGGGTTGTCCATGATGGCTCGATAGACGGGCATGGGGCCGCCTCGAAAAGCTAGTGGCGGCTTGCCCTTCAAGAGTTCCACGGAACGCGCTTGGGCGGGTTTGGAAAAATCTTCCTCGGCGATCAACTGTGCTCGCTGCTCGCTGATCGCCCGTGTGACCTCGCCCGATCCCGCATCGACAGCACAGATCGCTTTGTTCTTCTGGTCGTACAGCTCGTAGGCGGGTTGGTTGAAACGCTGGCGAATCGTGATGCGCGCCACGGTAGATGTGTCGATGCCGGCATTTGTGGCGCTCTGCACGGCCTCACCTGGGGTGAGTAGGTTTGAGGTTAGGGTTACCACTGGCGGTGGGTCGTCTCGGCGATCAGCGTTTCCCCGTACAGTTTCTATGTCGAGCAGGCTGAAGGCGAGTCCGCCGATACTCCATGCCAGCATTTGTAGTCCGACGATGAGCCCCATCCAGCGATGGGCAGCGTACCAGTTTTTTCTTGACAGCACGGGCATCCGTCTCGTCTCCGTTGCGTATGGGCCTTGGGCGCGGCGCTTGGCCGTCGAACCGTGGACAGGATACACGAATTTGGCGGCGCGTCTTTCGATTGGGTTGCGGGATTCGCAGTCGGGCTGGATTGTGCGAGTTTGGATGAATCGATGGGGCATGATCTGTGAATTGTTCTCCTGGTTTGAGGATCATCGAAAATTATCGGTGCGGACGGTAAAATCAGACTTCCGTCGGGTCGCTTCGGAGTCAAACTAGCATTGCGTTGTCGGGGGTGGCTCGGTCTACCTACGGCGGGTAGAGGATGCGGACAACTGTGCGGCCATGATTGGTGTGGAATGACAGGTGTTTCGATCGGCGTATGCCGGTTTATTTTGGTTGCGCCCCGTAGTCGAACACCCGTCGATTTGGTGATGAGCTTGGCACGCCGCGCTCGGTTGGCGTCTAAGCTTAGTGCGTTTATTTTATATCTCTTGAAACAACCCAAGGAGGCCTGTGTGCTAGCCACGTGTTTGGCGTTTGGCGTACGAGGGAGCGTATTGATATGGCAGAAGTGAACGGCAGGGAAATGCCGGCCGACGTCTTGAAGGCAGAGCACCGCGTGATTCTCCGTGTGACGACGGTGTTGGAGCGGCTGATCCAGAAGTCCGAATCGGGGCATCAGTTTGATGTCGTGGCACTGGGCAAGTGCGTCCAGTTTTTGCAGCTCTTTGCTGACTTATGCCACCATGCGAAGGAGGAGGATCTGTTGTTTCCGATGCTCGAGAAGTGCGGCATGCCGCGCGATCACGGACCGATCGGCGTCATGCTTGCGGAGCACAAAATCGCCCGGGAACTGACGCGGGCGATGGCGCAAGGATTGGAGGCGTACACGGCCGGGAAGGCGGAGGGTGAGGCCGCCGTCCAGCTTGCCGGAAGGCAGTACATCGAATTACTGAGGCAGCACATCTACAAAGAGGACAATATCCTCTATCCGATGGGTGATCGTGCGATGACCGACGAGGACCAGGCGACCTTGTGCGACCAGTTTTGCGAAGTGGGGTGCAAGAGCTTTGGCGGCAAGACTGCGGATGAGCTCGCACAAATGGCGGACGAGTTAGAGGTCGATTGCCTCGGAGCTTAGCCGCTATGGCACAGGGCTTCATGAATGTGCGGCAGGCGGTGGATATTGCCTGACGCGTTAACCCGCGAAGAACGCTTCCATGTCGGCCAAGTCTTGCTCGGTCAGGTCTGGGAACTTGCCGCCGCCGTGGAACCCTTCGCCGAAAACTTTTTCCTCGATTCGAGCGGCGTCCAAGCCTTCCAGGTTGATTAGTCCCTCGTCACAGGCGTCGACTGACGCGCAGTGGCACACTGCGCAACCGGCAGCCGCAAACACCGTTTCGCCATCAGCGGCAATTCCAGTCAGCCCTGAGCCTGGGTCCTCATCAACGGGGGGATCGTCGCCAGCCGTTGGATCCTCACCAGCTCCGCCGTCGCCCGCGTCTGCGTCAACCGTATTGTCACCCGCAGTGGGAAACGTGTAGAGGTTGGGGAGCTCCGCGAGAAGGTCCGAGAGGAGGATGTCGACAAAGGTGCGAGCGCCGCTTTCACCGGCCAGAAGAAACGCACTTTGAACGCCCGACCCGCAGCCGAAGGAAAACGGCAGCAACGCCGAACAGATAACCAATCCGCCGATGGTCAATCCGATCGATCCTGTAGTCCGTGTCATGATGAGCTCCCTGCGTCTACACCTGCCTCGTACCGAGTCGCATTGTGCATCCGCCTACGCCTGCGTCAAGAAAAAACGCACCTGTCGCTCCCACATTTTTCTCTTGCGGAGCCCGAGAGGCGTGCGTATACTGCGCGCGACCCGGTCGACTAGAGGTGCCGCGCGCCTCGGCTCGGAGTGATTATGCGTTGCCGTTTGCTGAAACCGCTCTCGACTCGTGCGTGTCTGTTGCCGGCCGTTGCGTCGGCGGCGGTCATGTTCTTTGTCGTCGCATGCTCGAATACCACGCGTGACCGCGTGATGCATTTCTTTTTTGAGTATCCAGACCCCGAACCATCGACGAAAGCACTTGATTCAGGGGATCATCTGACGGCGCGCGAGGTGGCGATGGGCGGTCCGCTCGCGCCGTTTGCGGTGTCGCGGCATCGTCCCTTCGTCGAACGTCGGTGTGACGTCTGCCACGATGCCCAGCGTCAATTCGCTCCAAGATCGGACCAGACGGCGGCATGTGCTCGTTGCCACGCGGGTTATTTCGAGGCTGTGCCGTTTGGCCATGCGCCGGTCCTGACGAAGGATTGTACCGTCTGCCACACGATGCATGTGTCGCGGCACGATGGGCTGCTTCGGTTTTCACAGGCCACGCTCTGTACGAGCTGCCACGAAGCCCAGTTCGAGGACGCGGCGTTGACGTCGTACCATCGCGGGATCAGTGCGGTTGACTGTACGGCGTGCCACGACCCGCACGGCTCGGCATTACGCATGCTTCTCAAGCCTGAGAAAGTTCGCCCGCAGCTTCCGGGTGGTGTGAATTGATGGATACGCGTTCGTCGAATCGATCAGCCCATCGAGTACAGGTACATGCCGTCCATTACACGTTGGTGTTGGCTTGCTTGGCATCGTGTTTCATGGCCAGTACGGCGGGTGCTCAGTCGCGCACCCGGGAGCCGGAGCGGATTAGGCCGGGGTTGCTTCACCTGCGCCGGTTGGACGCGGAGTGGGAGTATGAGGGCTCGTTTGATCGGTTTCGAGTTCGGTCCAAGGACGGCACGGGTCGCACCAACGCCCGGCAGACGAACCAAACGTCACTCAACCGGCCTGTGCTGACCCTGCGCTTCCAGGGCGACATCGTGCATCCGTACCTCGTGGATTTCTACGGAAAAATCGGCTTGGGCTACTCCCGAAGTTTCTACCGTGAACGGCGGTCCGGGCAGTCTCGATCGGATCGCTCCAGCGGGTACCTGGCTGAGTTTGATCTGCGGGCGGACCTGTTCAAGACCAAGCCCGTTTCCGGCACGGTCTACGGTCAGCGCGGCGAGGATCGCATCCCCCGGTTGTTTCTGCCGACGCTTCGCCAGCGGCGCACGGCCTACGGCACCGCGTGGTTTCACAGAACGGACCGCGTGTTGATGGAGCTTAGCTTCGATCATTTCGAGACGGATCGGTTTGGCAACCGTCGTAGTCGCGATGATGAGCGGATCGTTGAGGACTACCTGCGTTACTCTTTAGATTGGACGATCGGGCCGGATGAAAAGCTAAAGCTCGATTATGAGCGTAGCCGCAGACAGCAGGAGTTCCAGGGAAGCCAGTTCAAGTTTGACACGCGCCGCGATCAACTAAGGCTCGATTACGATCGGGCGTTTGGTGATCGGAAACAGCACCGCTTTACTGCTTTCGCCCGTTTTCAGGAGGAGTCGGGGGACTTGGCTCGGGATATTTTTGAGGTTAGCCCGCAGGTTATTCTTGAACATTCCAAAACCTTATCCACAAGCTACGGCTATCAATTTACACGAGAGCGGCTTGACGGAATCAGTGTCGATCAGCACCGCGGTGATTTTCAGATCACACATCGTTTCATGAAGAACCTGACCACCACGTTCGATGTTTTTGTCCTCGATGAGCGTACCGAAAACGACGTCCAAACGACACAGGCCGGTGCTTCGGTCGCGTGGCAATACACGCGATCGAATCCCTACGGACGTCTGTCGGCTGATCTGAGACTCTCCGGTGATTCCGAGCAGACTCGGGGGAACAGCAGTACGCGGCTCATTTTGAATGAGTCCGGCACGTTCCGCGATCCGTTGCCGGTGTACCTCGTTCGTCCTGCCGTGGCTCGTGCTTCCGTGTTGGTCACCGATAGCACGGGGCGCATCGTGTACCGCATTGGAACTGATTACCTGGTGAGTACGCTTCGTGATCGCACGGTGTTGACGCGTGTGCCGTCGGGTCGAATCGTGAACGGGCAGACCGTGCTCGTTGATTACCGCTATCGGACGCCGAGAAGCGGTCGGATTGATACGACACGGATTGACTTCAGTATTCAGCAGGACTTCGAGTCCGGATGGACGCCGTATTACCGGATCAACTATCGCGATCAGGATGTGAACCGAACCGTGGGGTTCCTCCAGCGGGCCGACCGTACGAACAACCATCGCCTCGGCCTGACGTATTCGAGGCCGCGTTGGTCGTGGTCCGCGGAGTATGAGATCTTCGACGATACAGTGGAACCTTACGACGCGTTTCACGTAACGGGTAATTGGAATGCGATCCGCACGCAAGACAAGCTGCTGGATTTTCGTGGACGGTTTTCGCAATACCTCTTTGAGGGTGGGTTCGACAAGCGCGAGGTGTCCGAGTTCAACCTGAGCACGGTTTATGAGGTGCGCCTCTCGCGCGATTGGACCAGCGCCGTGTCTTCCTCCTACCGTTGGGAGGACGATTCCGTGCGCGGTTTAACAACCGCCGCCGACATTGAGGCTGTGCTGGCGTATCGCTATCAAAACATGAGCGTGGAGTTATCCTTGGAGTATGACCTACTGCGGATTGCCGGTTCAAAGGAAGACGGGATGTCTGCCTGGGTGAATCTGCGGTGGGCGTTGGAAGATTTATTGGGGACACCATAACGGCTGATGTTTGTTCGCACTTTGTCAACCCTACTACGGCTCGTTTCTTGTGGCGGCTGCACGGCATGGCTACTTCTTTCGGTCGCTGGTTGCGCTCGGCCGGCTGGTGATATTTTTGCGCCATTGCAAAAACCGTTGGTTTGGCCGCTTCCGCAGGATGCGCCGCGCATTCAGTACGTCGGGCAAATCACCGGTGAGGTAGATCTAAAGGCGTCGCGTACCGGTTGGCAGGTGCTTGGGGATGTGTTGCATGCGCCCGGCGCAAAACCGGCCAGGCTCGTGACGCCGCAAGCCGTCGCGGTGAGCACGGACGACGTGGTGTACGTTGTTGATACGGGCTCGGCCGCGTTGCATGTGTTGGATTTGGCACAGCGGACGCATCGTGTGGTCCGTCGTGTGGGCGAGGCGCTGTTGCAGAGTCCGGTTGGTGTGGCGCTCTCACCCGACGGTGTGTTTGTGACGGATGCCAAGCTGGGCGAGGTGTTTGAGTTTGCGCGCGACGGTACGTTCCGGCGTGCGTTCGGCGCTGATCTCGATCGGCCCGGCGGTATTGCGTATTGCTCGGGTAGTCAGCGGCTTTATGTCATAGATACGTCCCGGCATGAGGGCGTGATCTTTGATCGGGCGGGGCGTCGGGTGTCGTCCTTTGGAGGGCGCGGTGCCGGGGATGGTCAGTTCAACTATCCGACGCATGTGGCCTGCGACGGCTTGTCGGGCGTGGTTGTGAGTGATACGCTCAACTTTCGCGTGCAGCGGTTTGATGTTGACGGCGTGTTCCGGAGCCGCATGGGGAAAAAAGGTGACGGGGCCGGTGATTTGTCGCTACCCAAAGGTGTCGGGGTAGACCGGAGCGGCCACTTGTATGTCGTGGATGCGCAGTTTGAGAATGTGCAGATTTTTGATGCGGACGGGCGGTTGCTTCTCGCGTTTGGTGACGAGGGTTCGAAGCACGGGCAGTTCGCCATCCCGGCCGGCATCGCGATAGATTACCGCGACCGCATCTGGGTGGCCGACGCGTACAACCGCCGGCTTCAGGTTTTTCAATATTTGGGTCGGAGCGAAGGATGACGCGCGTTGCATTTTTGATCGTCACGGTGTTTGCTTCGCTTTCGGCGATGGCTGATGATAGCGTCATCAACAGCCCGCATGACCTATCTGCGCTTGCTCCGGGGCCGGCGCGAGCGGTCTATGAGACTGAGGTGTGCATCTTCTGCCACGCCCCGCACAACGCCGCGCCACAGACGCCGCTATGGAACCGTCACACATCGCGCACGCGCTACCGGGTCTATGAAAGTAGCACGATGGATGCCCGGGTGGATCAACCGAGCGGTCCGTCGAAAATGTGCTTGAGTTGTCACGACGGGATGCTGGCGCTTGGTGCGGTGCTGAGTCAGCCGGTCACGCATCCGCTCTTGACCACGCCGCGTACGATTACGCCGGGACCATCCGACATTACGACGGACCTGTCCGATGACCATCCGATCGGCTTTCGTTATGACCGGGCGTTGGCGCTGAGTGATCCGCAGATTCGTGTGCCGGAGCTGGTGACGCGTGATCTGCCGCTGGGTCGTCATGGAGAGATGCACTGCACCACCTGCCATGACCCGCACAACAACGCCGAGGGCAACTTCCTGCGTATCACCGATCGTTTCTCAGCCATTTGCCTGACGTGCCACGAGATGACCGGCTGGCAGGGTAGTTCGCATTTTCGTAGCCGTTCGCGTGTGGGTGGGCGGGCCGTGGATCCAAGGGAGCCGATGCCCTATTCCACGGTTGCCGAAAACGCGTGTTTGAACTGCCACAAGATTCACGGTGCGACAGAGCGTGACCGGTTGCTACGCTTTCGGCAGGAGGAGATGAATTGCCTCAACTGTCACGATGGCTCGGTCGCGAAGACGAACATTCTGGGTGAGATTCGCAAGCGATCGGCTCACCAGGTGTTTTTGCGGACCGAGGTGCATGACCCGGCCGAGGATCCGCTGACGATGCGCCGGCATGTGGAGTGTGTGGACTGCCACAACCCGCACGCCGTACGACCGGATCTTGCCACGACGAATCGCGGCACGCGCGGCTCGCTCGTACCGCTGCAGAACTTGTTTGTCCCCGGCGTCAACGCCAGCGGGTTGCAGGTAGATAACTCGGCGTTTTTGCATGAGGTGTGTTTTAAGTGCCACAGTGACAACGGCACGCGACGTAGGAGCGGCATTCGACGTCAGGTGTATCAGACGAACTCGCGGGCAGAGTTTCAGACGTCGAACCCGTCGTTCCATCCGGTCCTTGGGGCGAGGCGCAACCAGGACGTGGTGAGCCTGCTGCCGCCGCTTCGGGTGGGCAGCCGTATCACCTGTATTGATTGCCACAACAGTGACAACGCGCGGTCGGCCGGTGGGAGCGGTGCCAATGGACCGCACGGTTCGATCTTTGAGCCACTGCTCAAGCTAAATTATGAGACGCGTGATTTTACGGCTGAGAGCGCCAACGCGTATGCCCTGTGCTATTCCTGTCACGACCGCAACAGCATACTTGGCGATGAGAGCTTTCCTTTGCACAGCTTGCATGTGGGTCGCGTCCAAGCGCCGTGCTCTGCGTGTCACGACGCGCACGGTGTGAGTCGGCTGCAGAGCACCGGCGGGGACCACACCAGCCTGATTAACTTTGACCTGTCGATCGTTCGTCCGTCGGGCTCGGGGGCTGGCGGTATTGAATATGTGGATGCCGGTCGGCGACGCGGTAAC
>JAJRSR010000009.1 GCA_024278695.1 Planctomycetota bacterium
CCCCGGCCCGTGCAGATACCAACTGGCAAGCCGGGTAGATCAGGCTTTGCCTGATACAATGGCTCAGATGCACGAACGGTGTCTAATCGCTCGATCGCGGAATCCGATCGTCAGGCAAAGCCTGACCTACGTAACTGTTCTGTTTGGGGCAACAGGCCGTCTCGAATAACGTGTGGCGGTGGTGGTGAGGCGGAGGGTGTCGTCGGCGAAGGCGAAGGAGGACAGACCTCCGGTGATGATCGCTTCGTAGACGTCCGATTGCCTGACGGATGCGAGGAAAGCGGTTTGATCGGTCGCTTGGCAATCATCGGCAGGTCAGACCGGCTCGTCAGGCAGAGCCTGACCTACCTGGCTCCCAACGGGCCAGCACGTCATCGGTTCCCGGCCCGTGCAGATACCAACTGGCAAGCCGGGTAGATCAGGCTTTGGCTGATACAATGGTTCAGATGCACGAACGGTGTCTAATTGCTCGATCGCGGAATCCGATCGTCAGGCAAAGCCTGACCTACGTAACTACCTGGTTTCAGCATACGACCGTTGGTCGCATTCGATCGAATAGCGACGCAAACGCTTCCTGGTCTGGACGCGAAAACGGACATGCTAACGACGCACGGCGAAGCCTCTCGAAAACGGCCTCAGTCAATTCGTCATCAGAATCACTGAACCCAACACCAGCCAACACTTGAAAGAATCCATCGTTGTTTTCAACTTCCTCGAAGAAGTCCGGCGCTTGATCGTCGGTGAGACCAACCAAGATCGCTTCGTGAATCGGATTTTGCATTTCCACTGATTCAAATTCATCAAGCAATGGCTGAAGCTTCACGCGAATGCGACGCATTGCCTTGGAGAAACTGCGGTTGCGTGCCAAGACGCTAAATCGTAGTTGCATGTTTTCGCCCTAATGGTGGATAGGATTGTTCGGCGGACGTCGACCAAACACACCGCGAAACGTGTCGATGTATCTGGTCTCAAGAGATCTGGCTGCCGCTTTCCCGTCAACGGTTCTTAGAAGATCAACTTCGATGTCGATGCCGAGACGTGCGTAGTCTCGCTGATGTTCGGCAAAACGAGTCAGATACCCTCGTCCTGTTTCACCGAAGTGAAGCAGCCGACCAGTCCCAGCTTTCCGTAGTACATAAACATCGTGGGCACCAGTGGCAGCGAGACTGTTCCCGTGCACCGGCTTCCCAACACGACGAGACCAATCAGCGAATCCACTCTTGAAGCCAGTGCCGTAGTTAGAGTTCCCTTGCGTTGCCTTTACCCACCTACGCATATCCATTGCCCCACCGTTCGCACGATAAGACCTGAACGCATCAAGACGAGACGTCAAACGCGGATTGATTGCGTTGGTGGCTACACTCTTTGGAACGGCGATCCATCTTGCGAGTACGGAGGAAGTGCCGTAAAGACCTCCGGCTGTGACAGCTTTCGTGGCGAAGCGGTTGATCGAAAGCTCCTCTCCTTCGATGCCGTATCCATACGCTTCGCTAATGACGCCATACTTCAGGCCTTCGACCGTCGCATTCCGCAGGATGCCAGTTGCAAGTGCTCGGCCAGTCAAACCCGTGGTACTGACTAATCCCAATCCACCAGTAAGGTATAACGCCGTGCCCTCTGTGGCAACTCGAAATGTTGTTCGGGCCGTTGTGTCTCGGAGTGCCACCCCCTCTTCCAAGACCCCTATCCCACCGGGAAACCGGAAGGAGTTGGGCGGACCGACCACGCCCTGTGCACACACGCCGTGACAGACAACCGTGGGGATCCCTTGAGGATTATTGGCGAAGTACCCATCGTTCAGATAAATCGCGTCGCCAAAAGGACTGCTGACCCGCGTGGTCGCGGACTGTGGATCGTATGCAACATGGGGACGGAGATTGAAGCTCGCATATCCGAATTTGGACAGGTACTCATCGACACTTTCGCCGGGAAGTCGCGGCAGGAAATCTTCAAGTTCGGCGATGTCGGCATTTGAAATTGGAATGAGCGACCTGAACGTACCACGCGGGACGTCATTGCTCGGTGTGTCCGTGGCGTCGATGACGATGCCGCCACTACCGCTGGCAGCGGCATTTGCGCCGGCAGCGGCACCGGGAGTCGAGTTGGTTGACGGTTGCGTGACGGTGAGTTCAACGGGCCCCAGGTTCGTTGTGCCGCCTTCGGCGAGGACGCGCTCCAAACCCGCCGTTTGCTCCTCAGTCAGTGTCGTGTTTCCGCCGAAATCGCGCCCACGCCTCTCTCGTGCTGAGGCCGGACCAATTGGCGTCAGCGTTGGCGGAACATTGGGGCCTTGCCTGCCCCCGGTTCCCTGTGGATTAAGGTCGAGTGTCGTACGTCAGGCTCTGCCTGACGGATGCGCAGGGAGCGATTGGATTGGCCGCCCTACCATCGTCGATGGCTCAACCGGTCTCGTCAGGCGGAGCCTGACCTACCTGGCTCTCCGACAAGTTCTATTTCTGAAAGCTGCTTTTTCTCTCAAGAGATGTCAAGTCCACTAAGTCGTCGTTACCTAGGCAAGAGCGGTCTAGTGTTCTTAATGCAGCCTGGAGATGCTAAGCGTCATCAGGGTGTAATTCCCAATACTCAACAGGTACTGCTTTGAATGCCAGTATCAGTTCACCATCATATAGATCGCCTGCGGACGGGTTCTCTAACAACCTCTCAATAGCTATAGGAACTGTGTGGATGACAAACAGTTGCTGACGAATTGATCTGCACAAATCTCCATCTGTCAGATCCTGCAGTGGAGCGTCGCGTACTGAGCGGTACCAGTCATCTAGTGAACTATGTCCGAACTCCATATCTGAATCTTCTCGTTCCAATGAGTGGAAGGTGATATCGTCTTTTGTCTTCATATTCCTGCACCGTCCGTTGCATAAAAGATATCATCAAGTGACCTGAGGGCTCGTCCTTTGGCGCTCTGGGCAGTAGGGTTGGACACCCCATCGAGTGTATTGATGTGTTTTCTTAGCCCTCGCACAGAATTTTGCATTTCTTGCACATGGTCCCAGAAGCCACCACTGGGTTTTCGGATTGGGTTACCCACCATATCGCTTACGGTACCTGCGATATCACCAAGAGGCCCAGGCTTGAGGTGGCCATTGATAATGTTGTCAATCCTGCGAATGGCACTCTGTTGTCGTTGTGTGAGCGGTGTCGGAAGTGGCGTCCTTACAAACGCTCCTTGTCCGTTGAATCTTACATCCGGTACAGGCAGCCCGCTATACAATCCGTAGGGCTGGATCGAGTAATTCAGCGGGTTCAGGCGGCCCGATTGGAAAAATGTTCGACCAGCACGGTAGGCTGGCCTTGCGAGGGCCCCTCCCGCGTAGCCAATTCCTCCACCGAGTGCCCCGTAACTGGTGAATTCGAAAGCACCGCTCAGGGTTGGTGAGTTTACCGAATAGCCGCCCCCGTTCAAGAGGTCGATGGTCGCGGCAGTTCCCCAAAGTCCGCCGTATTCAGCCAGGCCACCAGCCGCTCCTGCCAGCGTCGCCGCGCCAAAATTCGCTGCCGTGAAACCGGCAGCGCCCAGGACCACCTCACCACCGAATACGCCCGCAGTCACCGAACCTGCCGTGATGGCGACCAATTCGGGGTAGCTGGCTTGTGCAAGGTACTTATTACCAAGCACGCCCTGAACGCCCTCACCGACACCGCGATAGAACCTGTTGCTATAGCCGTCCTGACCATTCAGCGGCCGATCGGGCGGCGGCTGGAAGTTGGGCTGCGGCGTAAAGTAGCCGTCGTGCGACGCTTTTTGCTGTTGAGCGGCTGTGAATCGTTGCTCGGCAGCCCAATAGGCTCCGTGAACCAAAGGGTTCACTTGACCGAGTGAATTATACGTCTTGGTCAAGGCTCTCAGTTTAGCGTCGGCAAGTATAAACTCGGTATTCAGCGTATTCGTCCGCAGATTGTAGGTTTCCGTCCATAGGTCCTGTGCAGACTGCGGCGTGAACCAGTCCGATGGCTGCGGAGTGATCCAATCGTCGACGCCGCCCAACCGATAGTTGATTCCGCTACCGGAGCCGGGAGAGCCGCTGGCAGCGGCATTTGAACCGGCGCCACCACCGGGAGTCGGGTTGGATGACGGTCGCGCCACGGTGAGTTCAGCAGGTCCCAGGTTTATGGTGCCGCCTTCAGCGAGGACTCGATTGAACTCCGCCGTTTGCTCCTGGGTCAGTGTCGTGTTTCCGCCGAAATCGCGCCCACGCCTCTCTCGTGCTGAGGCCGGACCAATTGGCGTCAGCGTTGGCGGAACATTGGGGCCTTGCCTGCCCCCGGTTCCCTGTGGATTAAGGTCAAAGTCGGAGTCCGGGGTCAAATCGTAGGCCAAATCGTCGGTGTTGAGCGCCCAGGGTTCGTCCTGTTGCAGCCCGCTGGGGTCGGTGAAGTTTTGGGGGCTGTTGCCGACGTAGCGCGAGGGGTTGGTGTCGCCGGCGGTGAAGCCGAGGGGGTCTTCGGAAAGGAACTTGCCGACATCGGCGTCGTACCAGCGGGCGCGGTTGTATTGCAGCTCCGCGTCGGCGTCCCAGATGCGGCCGGTGTAGCTGTAGAGGAACTCCGTGGTGGGGCTGGTGTCGCTGGTGATCGCTCCGTAGGAGCTGTAGTTGAAGTGCCGCACGATGCCGAAGCCGCCGGCGTTGTACTCCACCACGTCCCGCACGCTGCCGAGCTGATCGCCCAGCGCCCACCGCGTCTTGGTCCCCGACTCCCAACGGGCCAGCACGTCATCCGTCCCCGGCCCGTGCAGATACCAACTGGCAAGCGCACTCCCCCCGCCGCTCTCATCCATCACCAGAATGATGTCCGGCCCGTCATAAATGTAACGTTCGACCGAGTTCCAGGACCCGTTGCCGTTACTATCGAGCCGCTTACGAATCCGCAGGTCGGACGCCGCGTCGTAGTCGTATTCAATCGCCTGCGTGAGCACCCCGGTAGGGCGAGCATGTGACGATCGGTCATCGCTCCCCGCATGCTTGCCCTGCTTCGCGATGCAAGCATGGCACCCGGCCGAACGGCGTCATCGAGGACTATGAGTACGATTCGCTCAATCGTCTCGACACGCTGACAACATTCGTCGACGACGGCACGCCCAACGGCACCTACGACCCCGGCAGCGACACGCTCATCGCCTCCTTCGACTACACGCTCCGCGCCGACGGCAAGCGCACGGGCGTCACCGAAACGTTCGAGTCCGGCCTCACCAACACGATCGCCTGGACCTACGACAATCTCGGACGGCTGACCAGTGAAGACTTCGACTCGACCGACAACACGCTGGACTACGTCCACACCTACACGTTCGACCTCGCGGGCAACCGTCAGACGTGGGCCAAGGACACCGACCGCAACGGCACCGTCGACGAAACCATCACCTCCGCCTACGACTCAAACGACCGTCTGTTGACGGAGATCAGCAGCCTCGGTGACACGACCACCTACGGCTACGACGTCACTCAACAAACGTCGAAGACGGTCACCAACGGCGGCAGCACCACCTCCAGCGTCACCTTTGCCTACAACCTGCAAGGCCGCATGCAAAAGGTGACCACCACCACAGCCGGCAGCAACACCGAGACTGAATACGAGTACGACACCAACGGCGTCCGCATCAAACAGACGGTGACCATCGATGGGGCCGCGCCGGTCGTCACCGCGTATCTCATCGACGCCCGGAACCTCACCGGTTACGCCAAAGCGATCGCCGAGTTCGTCGACGGCGTCCTCGACCGGTCCTACACGATCGGCCCGGAGATCATCAGCCAAACGGACTCCGCCGGCACCACCCAATTCCTCCTCCACGACGGCAGCGGCGACACCCGTCTGCTGCTCGACCTCGCCGCTGCCGTGCTCCAGGCGTACACCTTCGACGCCTACGGCAACGCCGTGGGCTTCGACATCGCCGCCGCGCTGACGACCTGGCTGCAAGCCGACGGCCAACGCGACACGACCACCGGCCTCAACTACAACCTCGCCCGCTGGTACGACCCCAAGACGGGCCGCCTCATCCGCCTCGACCCGTTCTTCGGAAACCCAAACGACCCGCAAAGCTTCAACAAGTACCTCTACACGCATGCCGATCCGGTCAATGGACTTGATCCGACGGGATTGTCACTTATCGGTGGTGCTTTCGGTGGCAGCATCATCGGGGCGAACCTCAATGACATTAACGGAAATTCGTAACACTTCAGCCGTCTGAAGTTGATCTTGTTTGATTTTGCGGAAATTGGTTATCTCCATGCGTGATGGCAACAGGGATATCGACAAGACTGAATTCGGCGGCGGTCACCTTGCGCGAGGCGTCGCTCAGCGAAGAGCA
>JAJRSR010000233.1 GCA_024278695.1 Planctomycetota bacterium
ACCAAAGGGAGGGGGAACCAGAAGCTGAACGATCTGTAGTGGAAACAGCTCTTGGTAGGTACCGGGATTTGATCCGGCGCGTCCGAATGGTCTGACTTGCAGGGAGAATAGGTTGATGGAAAATTTTGCGGAACAAGCTCAGGCGTGGGTCACCCAATACGCCCCGGTTGCCCTTACGGCGATGGTCACGCTCATCGTGGGTTGGATCGTCGCCAAGATCATCACGGGGGTTCTTCGTCGGGTCATGAACAAGGCAAAGGTGGAATCAACCCTGGTCGGGTTTGCCACCAACCTCACGTTTTCACTGTTGATGACCCTGGTCGTGATCTCTGCGATCCAGAAACTCGGCGTGCCGACGACATCCTTCGTGGCCGTGGTGGGTGCGGCCGGTCTTGCGATTGGCTTCGCGCTACAAGGCTCGCTCGCGAACTTCGCCTCCGGCGTGATGGTCATCATCTTCCGGCCGTTTCGCGCGGGTGATTACGTGGAGGCCGGCGGCGTGAGCGGCACGGTTGAGGAGGTCCAAATCTTCGCGACGATCCTAAAGACGCCCGACAACAAGCGCGTCATCGTACCCAATGCGTCAATCACCGGCGACACGATCACCAACTATTCCGCCAACGACACAAGGCGCATCGACATGGTGTTCGGCATCGGTTACGGGGACGACATTAAGAAAGCCAAAGAGGTTCTCGAAGACATCCTCGCGAAGGAGCCGCGCATCTTAAAGGAACCGGAACCCGTCATCGCCGTCTCAGAGTTGGCCGACAGCAGCGTGAACTTCGTCGTCAGACCTTGGGTCAAGACCGCAGACTATTGGGACGTGCGTTTCGACGTAACCGAAACCGTAAAACTCCGGTTCGACGCGGAAAAAATCAGCATTCCGTTCCCCCAGAGCGACGTACACATGCACCAAGTGGCGTAGGTGAAGGCGATGCGCCCCACGTGGACGCACTCCCGCGGCGCGCACTATCGGACGGAACAGACAACAGACTGCCCAGCGCCTCGGGACCGACCACAATAGTCGTTGCATTTTCCCGCGCCGATCGCTAAGCTCGACCGTATGATCTACGCGGTTCATCATCCGGCACCCCCGCTTCGCCATTTCATCGAACACCTGTGGTTCTTCGAAGGGTATGACCCGGACCACACGATGGAACGGCTGCTCCCGGACGCGACGATGGAGATCGTGATCAACTTGCGACCGGAGCCGAAGCGACTCTACCACCGCGACAACTTCGACGACGTTCAGAGTTTTACCAAGAGCTGGATCTCCGGGAAGCAAACGCAATACATCGTGATCGAGGCCGCGAGAGCGTCTTCGATGATGGGGGTACACTTCAGACCATGCGGCGCGTATCCGTTCCTGGGGTTCGGTCTTTCGGAACTGACGGATCAAGTCATCTCGCTTGATCTGGTCTGGGGCAATCGCATCTACTCCCTGCGTGAGGCGCTTCTCGACACGCCGGATGTTACTAACAAGTTCGCCGTTCTCGAACGGTTCCTCGGTGCGCAGTTCCGCGGGCACCCACGGTCGTTCCGCAGCGTCGAACGCGCATTGCACCTGATGCTACGCTCGCCACACGGGATGGCCATTCGCGACCTCGCCGACAGCATCGGTATCACGCAAAAGCATCTGATCACTCAGTTTGATAAGTTTGTGGGGCTCAAGCCCAAGCTCTGCGAGCGGATCGGGAAGTTCCAGGGCGTGCTCGACATGATTGAACACCAAGAGCGCATCGACTGGGCTCAAGTCGCGTTGTCCTGCGGCTACTGCGACCAATCGCATTTCATCAAGGAATTCAAGGCTTTTTCCGGGATTAACCCCTCCCGGTATATCGTGGACCGCTCCGAATACCCCAACTCCGTACCGATTTGGTAGCGGCAGGTTAATTTTCTACAATACCGGCGACGGCGTACCGCTATCCTGGGCGTTACTGATGCGACGAACCGATGGATACGCTGTCAAAGGAGACCGAGTGATGAACATGCAGGAGATCAATTTTCTAGCCGTGATAGCGGCGGCTCTGTCCGCTTTTGTGGTGGGCGGACTGTGGTACTCGCCGCTTCTCTTCGGCAACGCATGGATGCGGGCCAACAACTTCACGGAGGAACAGGTCAACGGGTTCCCCAAGGGGCGCATGTTTGGCTGCGCGATCCCCCTCTGCCTCATCATGGCCATGAACCTCGCCATCTTTCTGGGTGAGGAGAAAACCGACTGGGTGTGGGGCATGACCGCCGGAGCGCTGGCCGGAATCGGCTGGGTCGCGACGGGGATCGCCGTTGTCGCACTGTTCGAGAACAAATCCTGGACCTACATTCTGATCAACGCGGGGTACAACATCGTCGCGTTTGTCCTGATGGGTTTAATTATTGGCGCATGGCGTTAGCCGTGCCGGCACACACAACCTGCTGGAAAAACCGGCGCACATAGCTTCAAAGGGCTTCACGTATGGCTAAATCACCCGAAGACATGACCGAGTCCATGATTCGCAACCTTGCCGAGAAAACGGGGAAGACGCTCGCCCAGTGGGTGAAGATTGCCGGGAAGTCCAAACTCAGCAAGCACGGCGAACTCGTTAAGTTTCTCAAATCGGAACACGGTGTGACGCACGGCTACGCCAACCTGATCGCCCACAAAACGCTGGCCAGTGACGCCGGTTCCGCGGCTTCCACAGACGACCTCATAGACAAGCAATACGCGGGCAACAAAGCCAACTTACGCCCGCTCTACGAGAAACTCATCAAAGCCGTCAACAAATTCGGAAGCGTAGAAGTATCGCCCAAGAAGGCGTACGTCAGCCTGCGACACGCCAAGCAGTTCGCCATCGTCCAGCCATCGACGGCCACACGCCTGGATGTGGGCATCAACCTCAAAGACACCAAGCCTACCGGTCGGCTCGAAGCGTCCGGCAGCTTCAACACGATGGTCACACACCGCGTACGCGTCGAGTCTCTGAAAGACGTGGACAAGGCGTTGGTCGCCTGGCTCAAAAAAGCCCACAACGCGGCAAGTTGACGACGCCACTATTTCGGCAGCCGAAGAACGCTTCCTGCAGCCACGGACACGCTATCCACATGGGCCGTGATGGTTCGCCCGGACTCCTCCATGACAACGTGCATGTGAACCGACGAGCCGTGATGAGTCATGACGCCGTCCTTCCCTTTGGCCATGAAAGCGACAAGCGTACCCACCACCGGTTGATCGATCGAACGCCGCCAGGGCGCGGTGCCACCCGCTGCGCCGGACAGTGGGCACGAACCCGCAATGACATGCGACTCGAGCTGC
>JAJRSR010000010.1 GCA_024278695.1 Planctomycetota bacterium
GATCCACGCGTAGCAAGCCGTCGCGCGTCAACGCTAGGGATTCCGCGTCACAACGGCACCACCCGGCCCGCTCCAGTTCCTTCAACTGCGGCGCAAAACGGGCACGCACATCAACGTCAAACTTTTCGGAAAACCGCGAAACGTCGATGCGGCCGAGTTTTAGCTGTAGGATGAATTCACGAACCAGCCGCTCGTCGTCATTCAGGTTGTAGGCCCGCTTGATGGGGAACGCACCGCTCTCAAGCATCGCCAGATAGCCCTTCTCAGAAGCGGCGTTTTGGTAGTGAACGCCGTTCATGTATGAGAATGAAGCCAGCCCGAGTCCGAGCAGGTTGGCACCTTGGTACTGCGCGTCCTGATAGACAAAAGCGTGCCTGTTCGCGTCGCGCACGGCCGTGTAACCACTGCGGATTTCGTAACCGGCTTGTTCGAGGCGCTCGAACGCCTGCCCGAGTCGCTGTCGTTTTTGCGGCCACGCTAGTACATCCGTTTTGGTGTCGTCTTGACGTAGCGTGTCGCAGATCGGTGTATTGAGCGGGATTTCAAGTTGATAGATCGTGACGGACTCGGGTGCCATTGCTGCGACCCGATCGATGCCCTTCATGAAGGAAACCTCGGTCTCGCCCACGAGCCCGACGATGAGATCGACATTCACAACCGGGAAATCCGCGTCGCGAACGGCCGCGAACGCTCGGTCCACATCATCCAATAGGTGGACCCGTCCACTTTGGCGCAGCACGTCGTCGTTGAATGATTGCACGCCAAGGCTCAGCCGTGTGACGCCGCAATCCTTGAGAATTCGCAGCTTGGCCTCGGTGACGGTCTTGGGGGCGCACTCGAACGTGACTTCCTGGGCACCGGTCCACGGCATGATTGACCGCAGCCCCTGTAGCAACCGATCGAGCGCAGAAACGGGAAGGAGTGATGGCGTGCCACCTCCGAAGTACACGAAGTCTAATTCGCGATTCGCCACCGCCGGTTTTTCGCGATACAGCGTTAGCTCGTGGAGAAGGGCATCGACGTAGGCATCCATTTGTTCGCGGGATTTTCCGGCGTGCGAAAGGTAGTAGCAGTATTGACAACGCTCCACGCAAAACGGGATGTGGACGTAAAGCCCAAGCGGGGCGTTTGCGGTGGAGTCGGCTTGGTCGAGCACCCGCGCCGCGTGACGGACGCCCTCAGCCGTCCAGGTCGAAAACGGCGGATAAGCGGAGACAAAATAGTTCCCCGTCAGCGGCTCATTGGTACTGCGGCCGATCGAGCAGTCGTTCATGGACGGGTCAGTTGTCACGCTCCTATGCACCGTGTTTGCCATCCTTAGTCAATGTTGGGTCGCGGCCGACACCTTGGCGGGTTTCTTTTCTTTCAGGGCGTTGAGGATTTTTTCCGGCGTGATCGGCAGGTCTTTGATCCAGACGCCGGTGGCGTTGGCGATCGCATGAGCGACAGCACCGAGTACCGGTAGCGTGCTCCCCTCGCCGATCTCCTTGGCACCGAAGGGGCCGCGTGGTTCGTAGGAATCAACGAGCCCGCTGAAGATGTCCGGTGCGTCTTTGATTGTCATCATCAGGTAGCCGTGCAGGTTGGGATTGAGAATGCGACCCTTGTCGTCGAACTGTACGTCCTCGAGCACGGTTTCGCTGGCACCCATCACGACCGCGCCCTCGACCTGGCCGTGAACGGCCAGCGGGTTGATGGGCGTGCCGCAGTCGTGGTAGTCCGTGAACTGGTCGATCTTCACCTTGCCGGTTTCGAGATCGACGGAGACTTCACAAACAGCGCTGCCAAACGAATAGGCCGGGCTCGTGCCGACGGTCGATCCCTTGTAGTTCCCGCCGAGTCCGTCCGGTGGTTTGTAGGCACCGGTCCCCACGAGCGGCCCGTGATCGTTGAAATACTGGCGCGCGACCTCTTCCCAGGCGATGCTGCGAGCTTCTGCGCCGCGCGCGAACATGATACCGTCGTGCGCTTCGACGAGGGACTCATCGCAGTCGAGCAACTTCGCGGCGTATGGCCTTAGCTTATCGAACACGGCGACGCCGGCGCGCGACACCGCATGACCGGCCATCAAGGTGACCCTTGAGGAGTACGCGCCCAAATCGAGCGGGGAGATGTCGGTATCCTCGCTACGAATACGCATGCGTGACGCGGGTATGCCCAGCGACTCGGCGCACATTTGCGTCAACACCGTGTCGCTACCCTGACCGATCTCGGCGGCACCGATCATCAGCACGGCGGCCATCCCGTCTTCGCTGATTTTGACGATCGCGTTGGCGTGGGGAAAGATCGATTTCTTCTGAAACGGCTCGCGACCTTTCTCGTGCGAAAGTTGCACCTGCCCGCGGTAGATGCAATATCCGGCCCCGGAGACAAAGCCGCCGCAGCCGATGCCGATGCCCTTGCCCTTGGGTAGTTTGTTGTACTTGGTGTCCCAGCTTGCCTTCTCGGAGACGGCCTCCAGCGTACGCAAGAACTCGCAGCTACCCACGTCCATCTCGTTGACGGTCATGGCGTTCGGCGTCATGGCGTTGATCCGACGAATTTCGACGGGATCGATGCCGAGATCGTCCGCCACCATGCTAAGCAAGCACTCGAACGCAAACCGAGGCTGCGGTACACCGTGCCCGCGCATGGCGCCGGCGGCCGGTTTGTTCGTCATCATGCGGTAGCCGTCGTAGCTGTAGTTCGGAAAGCGGTAGAGCGTCGGCAGCACGCTGCCCGCGTAGTAGGCGGTGGCCACGCCGAACGACGAGTACGCGCCGCCGTCGAGGTAGATTTCGCTCTCGAACGACCGAATCATTCCGTCGCGATCGACGCCGAGCTTGAATTTCATGTGCTGCTTATGCCGGCCGCGTCCGTGGTGAAACATGTCTTCGCGGGAGTAGACCATCTTGACCGGCCGCCCGAGCTGTTGGCTCAGTAGTGCGGCGCACAAATCGAGCGGAGTGGTCTCGGCCTTACCGCCGAAGCCGCCACCGACGGTCGGTCGAATGACACGAATCTTTCCCAGTGGGATATGCAGCACATGAGCCATCATGTATTGCACATAGTGCGGCGTCTGTGTCGAGCTATAGAGCACGAGCGTGCCGTCATGGTCCCATGTGGCGATGGAGGCGTGCGGCTCCAGCGGCGACTGGTAGATGTGGTTGCCGGTAAACGTCTCCTCACGGACATGGTACGATTCCGCGAATCCACCCTGGACATCGCCGAAGCTCTGCTCGACGTGCGTGTTGATGTTACGCTCGTAGCGGTCGTGGATTTGCGGAGCGCCCTCCGCTGCCGCCTCATACGGATCAAGCACGCACGGCAACTCTTCGTATTCGACCTCGATCAGTTCCAGCGCCATCTCGGCCGTGCGTTCGTCGATCGCGGCGACCGCGGCGACCTCGTCCCCCACGTGCCGCACCCGATCTTTGGCAAGCACATACTCGTCGTAACGCGCGGGTGAGACGCCGTACTGCGTGTCGGGAACGTCCTTCCCGGTGATGACGGCCAGCACGCCGGGTAGCGCCGCCGCCTTGGCGGTGTCAATGCTGAGGACGCGCCCATTCGCGATTGGTGAGCCGAGGATCTTGCCGTAGACCATGTTCGGCAGGGTGATGTCGTCGGTGTAGATGGCGCGCCCGGTGACCTTGTCGGCCGCATCCACGCGCGGCATGGGCACGCCCACGCTTGTGCCGGCCTTGGAGCTTGGGCGGTAGTCGGAGCCTGCGTCCCGCTGCTTGGGTAGGGCGTGGACCTTCTTGGCACAGACGCCGTTTGTTTGGTAATTGTCGCAACGCGAGACCGCACGCATGATGCCGGAGTACCCGGTACACCGACAGAGATTGCCAGCCAGCGCGTCTTTGATGTCGTTGGTTGACGGTTGGGGGTTTTCTTCGAGCAGGGCGGTAGCCGAGAGCACCATGCCGGGCGTGCAGAACCCGCACTGAACGCCGCCCTCATTCACAAACGCTTTCTGGATCGCGGTGAGCTCGCTGCCGTCGGCCACGCCCTCGATGGTTTTGATCTCTTGGTCAGCGACGTCAGCCGCAAGCACGAGGCAGGCGTTGACCGGGCGTCCATCGAGCAGCACGGTACATACGCCGCAATCTCCCACGCCGCAGCCTTTCTTTGTGCCGGTGAGGTGTAACCGGTCGCGCAACACATCGACGAGTGTGTCGAATGGCTCGACCACGACGGTCCGATTTTGTCCGTTGACGGATAGGGTCAAGGCGCTGCTCATCGGGTTGTCTCCTGGGCTCGTTGACACGCTTTGGTTATGGCTCGGGCCGCGAGAACGCTCACCAGCTCACGACGAAACGTCGCCGTGCCGCGGACATCGGAGATGGGGTCTGATTCTTCTGCAGCGCGATGAGCCGCGTCGGTGAACAGTTCCGGTGTCGGTTTGGCACCAATCAGAATTTGTGAGGCAGCCGTGGCGATCTTCGGTATGGGCGATACGGCACCAAGCACAAGGCGGGCGTCGTCAATCGTTCCGTCGGTTGCTAGTTGGACGCCCGCTGCGGCTGCCGCCACTGCGATCGCGTTGCCCTCGCGGAGCCCGAAGCGGATGTAGGCGGCCCCGAATCCGGGCGAGCCTTCCGGGACGACCACGCCACTCAAGATTTCAGATTCGCTTCGTGCGGTGCGGCGCGGACCGATGAAAAACTCATTCAGCGGGAGAAGTCGCTCGCCGGTGTCCGACCACAACGCGACCGAAGCGTTCAACGCGATCAAGATCGGAGGCAGATCCGCACAGGGCACGGCGCTGGCAAGATTGCCGCCGACCGTAGCCAAGTTGCGAACCTGGCGGACGGCCATGCATTGCGTCGCGTCCAGAATCGGCGAGAACCGTTCACGCACGACAGCCGATTCATCCAACGCCGTGATCGTGGTCAGGGCACCGATCCGAAGGGTGGTGTCATCAAAGACCAACCCCTTGAGCCCTTCGATACGGTTGATCGAGATGATGTGGTCGGCCTCGACCCGCTTCGCCTTGAGATCGACGAGAAGATCGGTTCCCCCGGCGAGCAGCCGAGCGCTAGGGCCATAGCGTTGAAGCAGCGCGGACGCTTCTGAAAGCGTTGTGGTTTGATGAAGTTCAGCGGCTGGCAGATACATGTTCGACTCTCCGAGGCGACGGGTTCAGTCGTGAACCAAAACGTCGGCAAATCGCGATAGTTAGTTCGCAGCAGTTGGTTACGGGACGGTCTCCTGCGTGCTTTCGTTTTCAGATGCGGGAACGCCGAGCAGTCCTTGCAAGAACTGGTCGGCGATCTGGTTGGCTACCGTGCTGACGGACGGCCCGCGCCGCGGGTCGTACCAACGGTAGAGCCAGTTTAACGTTCCGAAAAGCGCCATTGTCGCCACGTGTCGGTCGGTGTGCGCCATGCCACCGCGTGCGTCGAGGAGTCGATCGATGATTCGTCGCGTGACGCCGTAATACTCGTACCGTATGTCGCGGGTTTCGTCGTATGCGCTTCCGGTGAGCGAATCCAACTCGTGCGAGCAGACCTTGAGCGCACCCATGTTGGCCGCGAAGTACGCCAGGTGCTCGCGGACCATGACGCGCAACTGATCCTGGGGGTCATCGACCCCACAGAGTTTTTCTCGGAGGTTGTTGAGCAGGGAGCCGAAAGCGCGAAACTGGATGAGGAAAAGCATCCGTTCCTTGCTGTCAAAGTAGTGGTAGAGCCCGGCGAGACTGACGCCTGCCGCCTTGGCCACCTCCCGCATGGAGGCCTTGGCATAGCCGAGTCGGGCCATAGCAGCGGTTGCGGCCGTCAAAATATGGTTGAGACGTTCGTCGTAACTTCCACGGCTATCGGTGATTGCGCTCGCCGTGGGGTGTGGGTCGAACGAATGTTCGTTTTGATGCATACTTGAAAGACGTCCATGATAGTGCCACCGAACGACTGCTTATCGCAGTATCGTTCCCTGGTTCAAACATGTCAAGACAAAAAAGTGGATTATTTTGATTGACAATGGCTTTAGGCGGCCCATAATGGCGGGTGTTGGTGGTGGTTTCTTGTGCGTGGCTTGTCCGGTCTCGTTACAATTAACCACAATAAATCGAGCGAACGTTCGTTCGTCTATATACGTCTTTTGGTCGTAAGGAGACCCGGGATGGCCATGTTTCCGCAGCAAAGCGCGTCGTCGTTGGATCTGCAAGAGGTCCGTTACGAGAAGACCGATTGGGTCGCTCACATCGCGATCGACCGTCCCCACAACTACAACGCCTACAGCACGCCCGCCCTTATGGAGCTTGTCGCCGCGTTCGAGGATGCGTCCCGCGATGACAGAGTCGCTGTCGTTGTGTTTACCGGAGTCGGTGACCGTGCGTTCTGTACGGGTGGTGACGTCAAGGAATATCAAGAGTCCTACACGCAGAAGCCGCGCGACTACTGGAAGTACATGTCGTGCTTCAAGGCGTACATCGAATCGATCACGAACTGCCCCAAGCCGGTCATTGCTCGGCTCAACGGGATGGCTGTCGGCGGCGGCAACGAGAGTCAGCTTGCGTGTGACCTTTCGGTCATGGGTGAGCACGCGTTCATTGCCCAGGTCGGGACGAGCGTTGGCTCGGTGGCGTGCGGCGGTTCGACGCAGTGGCTTCCGCTTCACGTTGGCGACCGTAAGGCGCGGGGTATCCTCTTTCTCAATAATCGGTACAACGCCGTCACATCGCTGGCGATGGGTTTGGTGAACGCGATGGTACCGACGGTGAAGGGGCCGGATGGGGCGTTCGTCACACAGTTTACGGACGGGCGGACCTTCCTGGCCGACTGGAATACCGATCCCTGGGATCAGCCCTTCGCCTCGCGCGTGACGCCAGATCAGATCAAGAAAGCTCAAAAGGGTGCAGACGGATTCTCACTCGACTTCTCGCTACTCGACGAAGTGGTCGCCGGACTTTGCGAGAAGATCGTCCAGAAGTTCCCCGAATGTACCCGGTACACCAAGGCGCAAGTCAACTACTGGAAAGACGCGGCGTGGCACGCCACCGTTGGGCATGCGCGCGACTGGCTCGCGATTCACTACACCAGTCTGGAACCGCACGAAGGCATGACGGCGTTCGTTGAGAAACGGAAAACGGATTACGTCGGGGTTCGTGAACGAGCGGCCGACCCGGATGGATCGAGCGAGTTTCTCTGGGGGCCTTACGCCCAGGCCTGCACGGAATGCGGCGCGACGGGAATCCCGCGCGACTTCGGATTCTGCGGCAAGTGTGGGGCTGCGTTGAAGGCGGCCGTGAACGTCTGACGCTTGGGGCCGTTTGTTTTTCTGGTGCGTCTGTGACCGGGGCGTCTGTCCTTTGGGACGTTTCGGTTCTTTGGCGGGAGCGTGGTATGCCTGAAACGCGACGAGCGTTGGTCACCGGCGGTAGCCGCGGCATCGGTCGCTGCATCGTTGAGACGCTTGCGCGCGATGGTTGCGATGTTTGCGTTTTCGACCGTGAACCGCCTGCGGATATCAGCGCCCTCGTCGCAGCAATCGAATCTCACGGCCGGCAGTTTGTGATGATCACCGGGGATGTGCGTGATGCCGGTTCCGTGCAGGACGCGTGCGAGTCGGTTACGGGTCGGTGGGGCGGGCTTGATGTTCTCGTCAACAACGCCGGCATCGTGCGAGACCGCGTGAGTTGGAAGATGACCGACGATGAGTGGGGCGACGTACTTGGCGTCAACCTGACCGGTGCGTTCTATTTCTGCCGCGCGGCGGTTCCGATCATGCGCCAATCCGGTGGGGGTGCGATCGTCAATCTGGCGAGCATCAACGGGATGCGCGGCAAATTCGGGCAAGCCAACTACACCGCTGCCAAGGCCGGCCTGATCGGGCTGACCAAATCACTCGCGAAGGAAGTCGCCGGGTTTGACATCACGGTGAACGCCGTAGCGCCCGGTTTGATCGAGACGGACATCGTTCGGAGCATGCCGGTTGAAGCGCGTGACAAGGCCGTGGGTGAAATCCTTCTTGGACGCCCGGGGCAGGTTGGGGACGTGGCCGAGGCGATTGCGTTTCTATGCAGTGCGCGAGCCCGCTTTATCACGGGCGAGGTGCTTCGCGTTGATGGCGGGCAGTATATCTAAGGGACACCAATCAGAGGAATCTGACGCATGAGCGATTACGAGTTTTTTGATCTGAATACGGACGGCGGCGTGGCGAGTGTCACAATGCACCGCGAGCCCCTGAACGTCTTGCACAACCCGATGATGGCCGAGTTTAACTCGGTGCTTGAGGCGGCGCTTTCCGGAGGGGAAATCGCGGCAGTCGTGATTCGGGCAAAGGGCAAGGCGTTCAGCGCTGGCGTCGATGTGAGCGATCACTCGGCCGAGAAGGTCGGGGAGATGATCCGCCTTTTCCACGGGATTTTTCGCAAGCTCGCCTCGACGGATGCGGTGACGATAGCGGCCGTCCAAGGCGCGGCACTGGGCGGCGGGTGTGAGCTGGCCTGTTTTTGCGACATCGTGCTGGCGTCTGATCGGGCGAAGTTCGGTCAGCCGGAGGTGCAGGTTGGCGTGTTTCCGCCGGTGGCGGCGTGCGTGTTTCCCGCTCAGGTCGGAATCAAAAAGGCGATCGAACTCAACGCGCTGGGCGCGACGATCCGCGCCGACGAGGCCCACCGTATTGGACTGGTCAACGACGTGTACCCCAGCGAGACGTTCGAGGCGAGCGTCGATGCGTACCTGGATGGGATTCGCAAGCTCTCTCGCCCGGTCGTGCGTCTGGCGAAGCGGGCGACGTGCCTGGTGTGGCGCGAGCAGGTTCTTGCGCAGTTGGAGCAGACCGAAGCGATCTATCTTGGTGAATTGATGAAACTTGACGACGCCCATGAGGGCGTCGCGGCATTTTTGGAAAAGCGTCCGCCCCAATGGCGTCACGCCTAATGCGGACGACCCATGGTGCTGGGCTGAAAGGATGAGCCAACGATGAAAGCGGCAGTGTTTCACGGCAGCGACGTCGGATTGAAGTTCGAAGATATTCCCGTTCCCAAGATCGCGCCGCACGAGATTCTCGTGAAGGTCGCGGCATGCGGCGTGTGTCACACCGATTTGCATTACATCGAGCATGGCGTGCCCACGTTCAAGAAGCCGCCGGTCGTGCTCGGGCATGAGGCATCGGGCGTGGTTGAAGAAGCCGGAGCCGACGTGACTGCTTTCGCGCGTGGGCATCGCGTGTTGATCCCGGCCGTGCTGACGTGTGGCCGGTGTTCGTTCTGTCGCATGGGGCGCGAAAACATTTGCAGCGACATGACCATGTTGGGCAACCACATCAACGGTGCGTATGCAGAGTATGTGGCCGTCCCCGCCAAGGATGTGTTGACGTTGCCAGAATCAATCCCACTGGAAGAAGCGTCCATCATTGCGGACGCCGTATCCACGCCGTTCCACGCGGTCAAGAACCGGGCGCGGGTCAGGGCTGGCGACACGGTGGTGATCTTTGGTTGCGGCGGTGTCGGTATCAACGCGGTCCAGCTCGCTAAAGCGAGCGGTGCCACCGTGATCGCAGTGGACATCAATGATCGGAAACTACAGTGGGC
>JAJRSR010000234.1 GCA_024278695.1 Planctomycetota bacterium
AACTCTGCCAGCGCCGTCACCAGCCCCGACGGATCAGCGCCGGCTTTCGACAGTGCCGCAAGCCCGAGCGCGACGGAGCCACCGACGCCGCCGGTGGCACCGATGATCCAGAGTCCGAGTTTTTCTTTGGCGCTTGGCAACGGGGCAGATTCTCCACTGTAGTACGCGATGATAGATGAACGTCGCGAGACACGCCACCGGCTATCGCGTACAATGCCGAGCGGCCGGGGGAGGGTGAGAAGAAAACGAGCGAGCGATGCCAAAGGACAGCCACGGTCGGGACATTAACTACCTACGCATTTCCGTGACGGACCACTGCAACCTCCGTTGCGTGTACTGCATGCCGCTCACCCGGCTCACGTTTTCCCCGCACGAGGATTTGCTCACCGCCAGCGAGATTGCCAAGGTGACCCGGGCCGCGGCGCAGGTTGGGTTTCGTAAGATTCGGATCACCGGTGGTGAGCCGACGCTGCGGAACGATTTGCTGGAGATTGTCTCCGGTGTCGCCTCGGTGGACGGTATCGAGGACGTATCCCTCACGACAAACGCGATCTTGCTACCCAAGTTGGCCGTGCCGCTCAGAGGCGCCGGGCTCTCTCGGGTCAACATTCATGTGGATACGCTAGAGGCAGAAAACCTGAAGCGACTCATGCGGTTTGGCACGCTCGAACAGATCCAGGCCGGGATCGACGCGGCGCACGAGGCGGGGTTTCGGCCGATCAAGATCAACGCGGTCGTCGCACGCGATTACAACGAGGAAGATGTCGTCGCGATGGCACGGCTGACGATCGAGCGTGACTGGCATGTGCGGTTTATCGAGCTGATGCCGCTCGGCGGTGGCGAGTGTGCCGGTGTGGCGCTGAGCCAGTATGTGCCGAACCCGGAGACGTTCGCAAGGATCGAGTCCGAGCTGGGCATGCTCGAACCCGTGGTCGCGGCAGACCCGGCCGATGAATCTCGTAACTACCGATTGCCTAACGCTCGCGGCGTGGTCGGTTTCATCTCGCCGGTGAGTGATCCTTACTGCGGGAACTGCAACCGGATGCGTCTGACCTCGGACGGCAAGCTACACCTCTGCCTGCTCAACGACGACGAGGTGAACGTCAAAGAGGCGTTGCGGTCCGGGGCTAGTGAAGACGCGATCTCTGCGATCTTGTTGAAGGCCGTGTCCGCGAAGCCGGTGGGGCATCGGCTGGAGGACGGCGTCTCGACCGAGCACCGGCAGATGTTTCAGATCGGCGGGTAGGGCGAACATGTTCGGTGTACCATCTTTGTCACCGGCTCACACGATGTTACCTGCTCAACCTGGAATCGTAGCGAGGAGTTCTAACATTTCGCGGTGGGCGTGGTCGTCACCGGCTTGTTTGGTCGCTGCGACGCCGCTTTCGAGGACGGTCCGGGCGTCGTCTAGCCGGTCGAGCCCGATCAGCGTGTTGCCTTTGTGGTAGTGGGCCGCGCTGTAGGTCGCATCCAGCGAAAGCACGCGGTCAAAGCGTTCAAGCGCCAAGTCTGTCGCGCCCTCCTTGGCCAGCTCCATCGCCAGACTGAAGTTGAGAAACGTGTCGTCGGGTTCTTTTTCCAGCATTTGTTCGATCTTGTCGCGGCGTGGCATGGGCGTCGTTTCCAAAGATTCCTACAAGTTTATTCAACAGGTGCAACTCTACCGCGAAAAAGTGGGCCGCGTCAACGGGCGATGTTTGATTGCTCAAAATGCCGAAGATAGAATGTACGTCGATCGAAGGGAATGAACGCCGACGCGAGTCGTGTGGTTTTTCGCGGATCGGCATTTCACCGGGGAGGATGGGAACATGGAACGACAAAAATTCTGGTCACGCATGGGGCAGTGGATCAAGTCGCCGGGGCGCGGTTCGCTCCGGGCCGAGGGTGCCGCAAGTGCGGACCACCCAGCGGGTGGGATTCAAACGACTGAAGTGGGTACCGCCGGTTCGCGAACGGTGGGGGGTAAGCCCGTACTCACGCCGATCGAGCGGCTCGAAAAGCAGCAGACACGGGTAACGGACTTGGTCGAGTCCATGCAGGCACACATGACGTCCCAGGCTCAGCGGACGGATTCCATCGCGCGTTCTTTGGAAAAGCTGGCCGAGAGCTTGAGCCACCTGCCGGAGAGCTCCCAGACGCAGCTTGGCATGCTCGAAAAAATCAGCGAGGAGGTCGTGCGCGGCACGGGCTCGGCCCGGCGGCTTGAGGATTCACTATCGCAGCTTCCGCAGCTTGCAGACGCGCAGCGCGAGGCGATGGTGTCGATCGGGCATCAGTTGGAAGCCTCACGCGAGTCGAACGAGCGTGTATCGGACGCGTTGGTTGGCGTGCGGAATGTCGTTAGCCAGGTGGGGGAGTCGGCCGCCGCGTCTACGGCGTCGCTTCGGGATTTGCGTAGCGAGCTTTCTCAACGGGAGCAACGTGTGGTCACCGTGCTAGAGGACCAAGCCGGGCAAAGGCAGCACTTCGCCTGGGTGATGATCGGGCTCGTGACGGTGCTTGTTCTTGTGGGCATCACGGTGCTAGTCCGAACCTGGTAATTCTATGAAAGGCTGTCTCCCGAGTTCCATGTTCTCACGCCGGAGATCATAACCGCTGGCGGGGTACGGCCTTTCATGGAATTGCATGCGTGTGCGATTATCACGCCTTACTTCGTTGGTGAGGGCAAGTTCTCTACCGCTTAATCGTACGCAGGAACTCTTCGACTTCGGGGATCGCGCCTTGGAAGATGAGGTAACCGTCGTAGGGCTCGCGATCGGTGATTTCGTCGCCGACCGGCGTGAGCATGATTTTTTTGACTTCTTCCCGGTCTGTCGTTTGCCCCAGCGCCCAGCAGAGTTTCATGTAGGCGACCTCGGGCAGCATGTTGGCGGCCGGTGTGACGCCGAGGCCCATGATCTCCCGTCCTGTCTCGTAGACGTACATCTGTACGTAGCCCCACAGCGTTTGCACGGTCATGTAAACGTGGACGCCCGCGTCGGTCGCGCGCTGGAGCGCGGCGTAGATCGGTTTGTTCACATGTCCCAAGCCCGTGCCCGCGATGACGATGCCGCGGTAGCCCTTCTCGACCATCGCGTCCACAATGTCCGGCTGCATGTTGGGGTAATAATAAAGAATCGTGACGCGTTCCTCGAACGCCGTGTTAATGGTGACGTTGCGGTCCTTGCGGCGCGGTTTGAAGTCTTGCCGCAGTGGGGAGATGCTCTTGCTATCGATCATGGCCAGTGGGATGTCACCGAGCGTGCGAAACGCGGATCGATAGCTGGAGTGCATCTTGCGAACGCGCGCGCCGCGATGCAGCAAGCCGTATTCGTCGGACGTGGGTCCGAACATGCAAACGATGACCTCGGCGATGTTGCCTTCTGCGGCCGCCTTCACCGCGTGGATGAGGTTGAACGCTGCGTCGGACGATGGACGATCGGACGAACGCTGTGAGCCGACCATGACGATCGGGACGGGTGAGTCTTGCACCATAAAGCTTAGGATAGCGGCCGTGTGGTGCATGGTGTCGGTGCCGTGACCGATGACGATGCCATCGACACCTTTTTCAATCTCCTCGCCGATGCGGTTGGCCAGCGTGATCCACTGCTCCGGTCCCATGTTCTCGCTGAAGACGCCGTAGAGCTTTTCGGTGGTGAGGTTGCAGATGTCGGCCAACTCCGGCACGGAACCGTACAGCTCACCCGGAGAAAACGCGGGAATCACGGCACCGGTGCGGTAGTCGAGCCGGCTGGCGATGGTGCCGCCGGTGCCGAATAGCGTGACGTTGGGTTTATGCTTGTCGAAGGGGAACGCCTTCTCGGGGATTTCGTAATTGATCTCCCGGCGTCCGTGCTCGGTGATGTTCGTGATGGTATCCGCGAGGATGCCGACGTTGTACCCCGTCTCCATTTTGATGACGATGTGCCGGTCGTCGGACGTTTCCGAACGCGGTAGGATTAGCCCCGCAAAGCTCCCGTCGCCGGTGGTGAGTACGACATCATGCCACACACCCACGTCGAACCGTTCGAGCACGGCCCGCCCGGGTCCGCGATAGCCTTGAAATCGTTTATCGCTCACGCCGGCGTCTCCGCTTGTTGAGGGAAGCTGCCGTCTTGGCCTAGTTGTTCCGAAAGGCGCGTCGCCAGCATGGATCCATCCGCGCGTCCGAGTAGGCGTTCCATTAGCCGTCCCATCAGGTACCGGTGCTTGGTGGGCACCTCTGGGAAGGTGCTATTTGCGGCGGCGGTCAGCACTTCGGCGAGGCGCGACGGTAGATCGTCGTTATTGACAGGTGACAGTTGGAGTGACGTCAGCATGTCATGGACGGTCGCGGCCGAGCCTAGCGGTGTGTTGCGTGCCATCAGCAGCGCGCGAAGCATGTAGCAGACGCCTTGCCGCGCGAGTTTGCCTTGTGCGAACAGTTCGAACACCTCGAACGTGTCGTCATCAGACAGCAGGTCCAGGTCGAGCCGCATCCGTGCGAACGACTTGAACCGCTGGCAAAGGATCACGGCCGCGAACGTGGGGTTAATGCTTAGGTCGTCCACTAGACGGTAGAACAAGGTGATTCGAGGCGATACGCTCAGGGTTGTGATGAGTTCGTCCGGGACGCCGCGTTCTCGCAGGTCATCCTCGCGGTCCCAGATGTACTCCGGCATTTGTGCGCGAACGCGGTCGAGCCGTTCGGTGGTGATGGCCAGCGGCGGCAGGTCGGTATCGGGGTACATGCGGTCGGAGCCGGCGAGCACACGCTCGAATCCGTTGGTGCCGTCTTTTAGCCCTTGCCGCGTATCACCTGGAATGCCGATGGTGGCTTCCCGTGCGCGGATGATGATTTCCTCGCATGCGCGCTTCGTGTCGCGGTCATCGCCCCAGACCAAGATAAGTACGTCCGGCGGTTTTGCGTTCATTTTGTTGCGGAGTTTTTGCCAGATGCGGCTGTCCAGGCTCTCGGACGCGGCGTCGGAGTGAACCATGTTCGGAAGCTGTGTGAGACAGGCGATGACACGGACTCGATCGGAAAACTCCTTGGCGAAGTTCGTGTGCTCTTGCGTGGATTCGTTGAGTAAGCCGCCGAATGCGCCAAGACGTACGCACCGCACCATGTGGCCGCTTGCCAGCGCGGCGCGGACCGGCTCATAATGTGGTTTGGCGATCAATTTCGTGACCGCTTCGACGCGTGTGTCGAGCGTGTCCGCCGTGACGCCGCGCCGGTTGAGTTCATCACGAATCTGAAGCAGCGACCACTGCCGGCGCGCTTCATTGTAGACCAACCGTGGGATGCGCCAGAGCTGTGGCACGCCTTTGATTTCCACGCGCGTACCGCCTTCGATGCTGACGTTGACGTCCTGCCGAACGGAGCCGTAGCCCGTACGCACCTTGCCTGTGCTCCGGCAGAGCCGCCGCAGGATTTGCCCGACCTCGGCCATCTCGTCCGGGGTGTACATCTCCGGCTCGGTAACGATCTCGATCAGTGGCATCCCGAGCCGGTCGGTGCTGTAGATACGCTCGTGGCCGATATCCGATACCTCCCGGCAGGAATCCTCTTCGAGCCCGAGCTGCCGGATGCCGATGCGGCGACCCTTGTACGGAATCCACCCGTTGACGCCGAAAATCGTTGTGCGTTGGAAGCCGGCCGGGATCGATCCGTCCAGGTATTGTTTTCGCGCGATGTGCAGCTCGTTGACCATGTTGAGCCGCAGCAACAGCGCGTGCTCGATTGCGATGTCGAGGGCGTCTTCTGAGATGAAAAACGGCGGCGTATCGTCGAACTCGTAGGTGCAGACTGTGTCCCGATGAATACGGTAGTAGATGTTCTTCTCGGTCTTTTTTTCCATTAACGCGGTCGGGTCATACTCGCCCAGCTCAGAGAGGGTGGGACGCATGTGGCGCAGGATTTCCGCGTGATAGTTCGACGTGTATTGTCCGGCCGGGCAGCGGCAGAAGAGTTTCGTCTTGGTGAGAATCTGCCGGTGAATCTCAAGCCCGCACCTGAGCCCGATGGCCGCGTAGTCCTCGGGCGTCATGGTATCGAATGGCTTGAACTGGTGTGGCATACATCCGTCTCGGCAGTCGTCTCATCTATTTCGAGTCGTTATTGTAGAACCGGTCCCCGGCAGTGGCAACGACTGGAGGGAAGGGTGAAGTGGCTGGGTGACCCTGGGTGGTTGCCCAGCCGGGTGAAGTCGGGGGCGTAGGAAGGTCCGTTGGTGTGCTGCGGTTGGCTGAGGAACCCTTCGAGCGTGCTTGGGGCGATAATCCTGGACCACGGCTTCGATGCCGCCACACGCGGCTCAAGTTGCGTTAGCGCACTTCTCACAGGGGCGTTCCCGAACGCTGCGACCTGTTCTATCGTGGACAATCCAGCCCTGGTAAGGCACTACGACCGTTGGTGAGGTTAGCACGGGATGCCTCGATACGCGACTCTGGAAAAAAAACAGGAAAACCGGTTGCCGGTGGGCTCAGATTCTTTATGCTTCCGGCGCTCGGTAAGTGGTGGCGGGTCGGTTTTGGCTCGCGGCACCCCGGGTAGAAGAGTCCTGAACCACACGGGAGTTTATTGACGTGTCCATCATCACCAAGAAGTTTCGAGAATCACCGTTTGAGCCGCTTCGCTTTCACATGACGACGGTGATGGAGTGCATCGCTTTTGTTCGGCCGATGTTTGAGGCGGTTCGTGACGGCAAGCAAGAGGATCTTCAGGCCATCGCCAAGAAGGTCTTCAAAACAGAACACGACGCGGACATGATCAAGGATGAGATTCGCCAGACGATTCCGAAGCGGTTTTTCCTTCCGGTCTATCGGGGCGACCTGCTCGGTTACCTTAAACTGCAGGACGATATGGCCGACGCGGTTGAAGATTTGGCTGTGCTGTTGACCTTGAAGAAGCTGACGTTTCCCAAGCCGCTGGTGGATCCGGCGTTTGAATACTTGGACAAGGTCGAGGACGTGTGCCATCAGACTCGTGGGATCGGCGATTTCCTACCAACACTGGTCGAGGGTGATATGGCCGGCAAAGAGGCTGAGGAGGTTTTGTCGTTGATTGCTGCGGTTGATAAGGCCGAATGGGAAGCGGACCGACTCCAATACACACTCTCGCAGAAGTTATTTGAACATGAGGATGAGATGAAGCCGTCAGACCTCATGCTCTGGTTTAAGGTGTTCCACGAGTTGGGGCAGTTAGCCAATTTTGCGGAAAAGACCGGCGATCGGCTTCGGCGGATGCTGGCGACGTAAGTTAAGGTCGGGCTTGCTGTGTTGGTCCTTTTGGCGTCGCGGGTTATTCATGACTTTCTCGTAACGGGCTTTGATTCATCTCGTGTTAGCCTTCATTGATTTGGGTAGCCTTTCGCCTTACCACCTCGTGTTGCTGGCGCTTGCGGTGATCCTGCTGTTTTGGGATACGATCGAGGTTGGGCGTAACGACGCGGCCAACCTGGTCAACGCCGTGCTTGGGGCGCGGGTTCTTACGCGGCGGTGGGCTATTCTCATCGCTGGAATCGCTGTGATCGCGGGTGCGACCATGAGCAGCGACGTGATCGACACGGCTCGCAAAGGCATCTTCAGCCCCAACGCCGTCGGTGTGCTCAACGCCGTACTGGCGATTTACATTTCCGTGTACATCGTGGATACGGTGTTGCTCTACAGCTATTCCGCGTTCGGGATGCCCGTGAGCACGACCGCGTGTCTTGTGTTTGAGTTGCTCGGTGCGGCTGCCGCGGTCAATGCCGATACGATCAACTGGGACAAAGCGGGCAAGGTCATCCTCGGTATTTTCTGTTCGATTGCACTCTCGGGGTTCGCATCGTTTTTAATCCAACGCGCGGCCCGCGGTGCCGTTCGGCAGAAGGTCAACAAACTACAAACGCTGCTGCTGCACGGTGGATGGCTTGGCGGCGGGCTGACGGCTGGCTTGTTCTATTTTCTGCTACTCAAGGGTATGAAGAGCGTGCCCTTCGTGAAGCAGATCAACAGTTGGCTCAGATATCTCGACAAAACGCTCGACGCGCAGGTCGGCAATTTTCTTGCGATTGCCGTCTTGTGGGTTTTCTTTGGGATCGTGATTCATCTGTCGTTGGTTGTTTTCAGGCGGCGCGCGGCACGGCTACTTTTTCCAATGCTCGCGATTGCCGGCATGATCGCGATGGCGTTTGCGTTCGGTCAAAATGACCTGGCCAACTGTGCGTCACCTGGTCTCGCAGCGTATTCACTGCTCAAGACGCAGAGCGTGGAGCTTGCGACGAAACTACCGATTTCGCGATGGTTGCTTCTGGCTTGCGGTGTCTTGTTGTTCGTGGGGATGACCACCAAGAATGCCCAACGTGTGACCAAGGCCGCGATCTCGACGGGAAGTATGGGGGACCACGTCGCGCTCTGGGCGCCGCGGTGGTGTATCCGTGTTGCCGGTGTGCTGCTTCGATTTCGCGGGAAGGAACCGTCCCTGGCCCCTCGGGCGGGCATGACGGAAGCTGGTAAGACGGTTCACTATGACTCCCTACGAGCTTGTGTAATCACCTCGGTCTCTGCCAGCGTGATTGCCACGGCCAGCAGCCTGGGGCTTCCGGTGTCTACGACGTACGTAGCGTTTGCGGCTGTGGTCGCGACCGGGCTGGCCGACCGTATCTTCCAACGCGGAGACGCGGAGCTGAAACTGGGAAGGGCAATCTGGGTCGTATCGAGTTGGATTCTCTCTGCGCTCATTGCTATAGCCACAACTTATGCCGTGGCGACGGCCGTACTGAGCTTTGAGGTCTTCGGTATCGTCGGCTGCCTCGTGGTGAACTTCATCGTCCGGCGTACGCTCAAACGCCGTGCCGACCGGCAACTGGCCCGCACCGAAGAGGAAGCCTACGAACGCGCCCATCCCGATGAGTTCGCGCTGGAACAAGAAGACGCATAGAGACGCAAACGCGACATCAAAAAGCGCATCGTCTTGGTGTTTTTTTGTTCCCATGTTTTTTTTGAAATTCTCTCGATTTTTTCCTTGATTTTTCGGACCCTGGTTTTGTAGAATGAGCCGGTGCCTGTTGGTTCGCCGGATTTCTTGGCGGCGTAACCGTGGCGCGAGTTTATTGCCGGTTCATCTCGTTACCGGTTCGTTTGGCTGACAAGGGAGGGGTCGGACATGCTTTTAGCTGCTCGTGGTAACTCACAGGGGGGGCGTTTCTCGTCCTGCTTTCCATTGGCTTTGGTACTGCTGCCGTCTTATCGGTGCCCGAGGCCCATGCTCAACGTCAGGCTCCACGCCCCACAGTAGACAAGCGTAACAGTGCATCGGTTGTGACACCGCTGGGTCTCTTTCTTGAGGGTCCAGAGGGTATCTTCGTGGCCTACCAGTCGGCGCTTCCTCCTGGTAGCGAAGGTGAGGACGCTGGGTTTGTGGGCTACTATGCCGAGGACGCCACGCGGAGGCTCTACGTTTTTTCCGAACTTCTTTTCGATGATGCAGATGTGACGCGTGCCCTGATTGAGATTGGGTGGCAGTTCGACACCGACCCGGACGCGTTCCGCACGAGGGGTACCGTTACACTCTGGCATTTGGGGGTTCAGTCGGTCGATCAGCCTCGGACGGATGACGTGTGGGAGGTCGCTTCTGAGGCGGAAGTGTTCGCAGTGATGGGATTTGCTGAGGAAGCCGAGACGGCAAGTGCTGCACCCATTCTGAGAGGCAATGGTGTGGCGGCCGTAGGTTGCCAGCCGCCCATAAGTTTCGCTACAGCAGATACGCTTGAGGGGCGTGGACGGTACCTCATGCCGGCACCTCCACCAATCCCGGCTGAGTCCCTGACGGGGGCACTACTTATCGTTGGGTGTGGTGGCGGTGGTGGTCCCGGTAACGGCGGCGGGTGCGTGTGTTGTGCCATCTTGCGTGAGCCGGCCCCAGTGGCCGCTGCTGTGCCGTGCTGCGGGGATAGCTGTAACGATGGCAACCCCTGTACCGTGGACGACCAGTGTGATTTATTCGAGGGTTGCGTGGGCACACTCAAGGACTGCCGCATTTCGGACCCGTGCAAGTATGGTTTCTGCGAGAATGGCGTATGCAAAACCGAGAACCTCACAGGTTCTTGCCCCAGTGACGGAGATGATTGCACGCTCGACGAGTGCCAGGGTGGCATGTGTACGCATCCGACCAAGTGCCCCGGTCAGCAATGTTGCGGCGGGCTTTGCTGCGATGAATGTTGCGATCCCGCAGTGCCTGCGTGTTGTGACAATGGGACGTGTTGCTCCGATGGGTCATGCT
>JAJRSR010000235.1 GCA_024278695.1 Planctomycetota bacterium
CGCGTCCCATAGCACGCAAAAAGGCCCCCGAGTCGCGTTGGCGATTCGGGGGCCTTTCTCGTGCTTGCCGGCTGGCTCGCTGCTACGCCGTCTTGACTTCGATCCTTCGAGCCTTTGCGGTAGCCGCCTTGGGCAACGTGATGTTCAGTATGCCGTCTTTCAGCACGGCCTTGACTTTGGCCGTGTCGATGTCGACGTTGAGCCTCACGCTCCGCGAGAACGCGCCGAACGATCGCTCCCGCCATTGATAGTCCGCATCCTCGCCGCGTGAATCTTCTCGCGAACCGCTGATGGTCAGATCGCGCCCCAACACATCGATTTCGAGTTTGTCCAGCGGGATGCCGGGTGCCTCGACTTCGACAAAGACGTTGTCATCATCCTCCCAGGCGTTGATCGCGGGAAAGCGGTGGGCGCGTGGAAGCAGTGAGCTCGGCGCGCGGTCTTGGAAGACGTCAAAGACGCGATCCATGTCGCTACGAAGGTCGCCAAAAGTGGCCAACGGAAATAGTCTGGTGCTTAGCATGGTGTGTCTCCTTTGCTCTTACCTGTGTCCTTTCGCCGTCGTGTTTTCTCACGAGCCGTCCCGAGGCTCGAATACGACGTTGGAACAGAGTCGCAATCACCGTGCCAGGTAATTCGCACTTCGCGTTTCGGATGTAAGTCTTTTATTCGTGGCGGCTTATGCGGCTATTGCGTCTAGGTGGATTCAGCCAAGCGGTCAGTTTGGCGGAGTCTGGCTTGGCAGTGGCAGCTATGACTTGTTATCGCCGGCGTCAGCGGGTTCGGTTGTTTTATCGGAGTTCGTACTATGCTTTTCGATCAGCTCGAAGAACATACCCGTGGCGGCGCAGAGTTCGGAAACGTTGGCACCGACAAGAAACGCCAGGCGCGAAATCTCCTGGTGCTGGTTGAACAGATCATTCCGGCGGCGTAGCAGGTCGTCGATGTTGAGCGACCCCTCCAGGTACATGGCCAGCGCGATGGCGTAGTCGTCTTCAAAGCGCGGCAGGTTGCCCAGCAGATCCACTCGGCTTTGTCCGAGCGTTTCGATTCTCTTGAGCGGCTCGAACACGTCGGCAAAGATCGCGTTTTCTCGCGCGGCGATGGCCTGTTGAAATCGGGCGATGTTGGCTTGCGCTTGCCGGCTGAGGCTGCCCGTGACACGCGGATCCACCGCACTGACATCGAGGCCGACGCTGATGTTCCAATCGCTCTGCGTGTTGTCGCGGCCCCTGCCCTCCAAGTTGGAGCGGCCGCCGAGCAGCAGTGCGATGTCCCAAGTGCCGCGGCGCGCCAAGTCAAGCTGGACCTCGGCGTTTTTCATGCTGTTGCGTAGCGTGGCGATTTCCGGATCGGTCTCGATGCTGATGATGAGCAACTCCGCGTGCGTCTTGCCGACAAACGGGTCAAATGGTTCATTGCGAACATCGATATTCATGAAAAACGGTAGCCCCAGGTCGGCCTTGAGCCGTGTGATCTCGACGTCCCGCCGGCCGCCGACGTTACGCATGTCCGCACGAACACGCGTGAGTTCGGAGTTGATGCGCTGTCGGTCGCTGGAGGTGTCTCGACCGTGGATGATCGACACTCGCTGATCCAGCGTTTCAAGATCCGCGACCCAATCCTTGAATAACTGCACACGCCGCAATAGATCGACAACCCGATAGAATCGAAAAAGCGTCTGTTGTAGGCGTCTTCGTACGAGTTGGATGTAGCCGAGTTGTGCGTCACTCAGTTCGTTCTGGCGGAATATCTCTTCACTGGTACGTTCGAGCTTTTCCCGCGACGCTTGAAACGGATAGCGTAGGTTCGCCGAGACAAACGGCGAGTTTCCGATGTCATTCTCCTGCTCGCTCGTCCGGTAGCCCACGCCGAGGTTCAAGTCGGTCGTGTCAAAGAACCGCTTTTCCAGGGAGAGCTCGACGGTGTGATCGCGAGAGCGGGTTACGGTTTCATCGATGCGGTTCTCACGAAAGTCATTGGATGCCCGCATACGCGGAGTGAGTGAATCACGTGAGGCGTAGAAAAAGTCATAACGGGCCTCCTCCGATTTGTACCGGTGAAAGCTGGACTTGATGTCCGGTTGCAGGTCGAAGGCCGTGCGAATCAGAGAAAGCGGCGTCAGTTCCATCTTGTCGCCACCGCTCGTGGCACGGAGCCGGTCGGGGCTTGGTAGTTTGAACGCTTGTGTGGGCAGCGGGAGATGAACGGCCGTATTAAAACGCTCAGACGGGAGCGTGCTCTCGCAGCCGCCGATCCACACGGCCAGGGCTACCGTGCAGCCCACAATGGCCCGTGCGGTCTGGGATGTCTGTCGTGGGGAAACTGATGTCGGCATCATGGACTTCTTGGCAGACTCTCTGCGGCCACGTATGACCGTATCAATGCGTATTATCGGCACCAGGAGCCGCTTTTCGCCGCATCAGTTACCTCGTAGGGCTTGGCGTCTCGTCGGGGCCGGCGCTTCCTGCGGTCTGGCTAGCTACCGGGGGGACCCCCGATGACGGCGGCTTACCCGCCGCAGGCCGGTGCGAAAGCATCAGGGTCCGCATTGTATCCGATCACGGCCCGATCGTCGGCAGCTATCGGGCGCTGTTTTGTAGATTGTTGTCATAGGGCTCAGTGGCCCGGTTCTTCACGGACGTTGGACCTGCGTTTTCGCCCGCTCTTGCCCAGGTGCGAATCAGCCGCTATAGATACGCGTCCTGCTGGTCAGAGTTATTGGCTCGGCGGGACCAAAGGGGCGGCGTGCCCGAGTGGACTAAGGGAGCGGATTGCAAATCCGCGATTCGTGGGTTCGAATCCCACCGCCGCCTTTGCCAAAACCAGGCCGTTTGTCGCGTTTTTTGCCGCGAAAACGGCCTTTTTTGTGGCGCGACGGTTCTCTTGCCTTGCCCGTGGCGTTTTCATCGTCGAACGCCTGTGCCGGAAGCCGGAGTGCCGGAAGCACGTCGGCAAACGGAAGATCGGGCTGTTGTGGAAACCACGTCGTAGCCGAGTAGGGCACGCCGTTGCATGCCGCCATCGCGAGTCCGCGTGGCTCTCTACCGTACCCTACGCCACCGCGGTCACCCGCGAACGGAGCCAAAAATTCATCACGACACCTTTTCCGGCCCCACCTTTTCCGGGCCCTTCCGAGATCGCCCAAAAACCCGTCCCTACGGCCTCAAAACGCTGCTCACTCTCAGAAATTACTGACAACAGGCGGAAAATCTCAGCGCCAGCCGGGATTCCTACGGATTCCTAGCGGCTACCGCCTTAACATTTTCCGTCCGTTCATCTATCATCAGAACGCGTCAACAGGTGGCACAAGAAGCGTCATAAAGAACCCATCGTGAAAAATCCTTCTGAAACCC
>JAJRSR010000236.1 GCA_024278695.1 Planctomycetota bacterium
GTTGCCCACCCAAACGGCGGATGGATCATCACCAAACTGCCACTCATAGCGAAACGTGCTGAAGTCCCGCCGACCATTCACCAACGCCGGCAAGGCCACGCCGGAAGCCGCATCCGTCGCGTCAAAGAAAACACCAAGCGGCGCAGCGCCGGAGGTTCGCGTGGCGGTCGTCATCACCAACGCCCCACCGGTACCCTCACACACATCCGAGGATTCGTTGCAGGTTTGCCCCGACAGACACGGTGCCGTACCGCTGACACAAGCTCCACCGAAGCACGCCTCGGCCCCGTTGCAGAAGACGCCGTCGTCACAAAACGCCTGATCCGGCGTGTTGTCGCAGGAGTCAGTCGCTTCGTTGCAGCTATCTACGGTGCAAAGGACACCGTCGCTGCAATCGATCGAAGTTCCGGCCATGCAACCGTTGACCGCGTCGCAGCTTTCCGAGCCGTCACAGAACAAGCCGTTATCGCAGACCGAATCGTCCGGTAGGTTCGTGCAGGAGTCAGTCGCTTCGTTGCAGCTATCTACGGTGCAATTAACACCATCGCCGCAGTTCACTGCCGTACCGGCGACGCAACCTACGTTGGCATCACACGACTCCACGCCGTCACAATACAAACCGTTGTCGCATGCGGCATCGTCGGTAACAGAAAAGCACGAATCGGTCGCTTCGTCGCAAGTGTCCACGGTGCAACCAATCCCGTCGGAACAATCAACGGCGTTGCCCGACTGGCAGCCCAGGGTCGCATGACACGTTTCTTCGCCGTCGCAGTAGAGCCCGTTATCGCACAGGGAATCAGTGGTCGCATTGAGGCAGGCGTCGATGGTCTCGTCACAGGAGTCGATGGTGCAACCAACACCGTCGTCGCAATCGATCGCGGTGCCGGCCACACAGCCTAGCGTCGGGCTACAGGTTTCCGAGCCATCGCAAAATGCACCGTTATCGCACGCGGAGTTGCGGGGCGTGTTGTCGCATGAATCGGTCATCTCGTTGCAGGTGTCGAGGGTACAAGCGATGCCATCACCACAGTCTACAGGGTTACCGGCCACGCAAACGTTGGCGACGCAGGTTTCAACGCCGTTGCAGAACACGTCGTCGTCGCACTGGCTGTCGATTGTGCAACCGAGGTTGATACAGGAATTGGTGATCTCATTGCAAAGCAAGCTCCCGCAGGGGCTCCCGGCCGACTCACAACCCGTCGCCGCCGAGCACGTTTCGTCGCCATCGCAGAACAAACCGTTGTCGCAGGCGCTATCGTCTGTAACGTTAGTACACGTATCGGTGACCTCATTGCAGGCGTCCACGGTACACCCAATCTCGTCATCACAATCGATCGCGTTACCCGACTGACAACCCAACGTCGCGTCACAAGACTCCACGCCGTCGCAATAGAGCCCGTTGTCACAATAGCTGTCGTCAACGACGTTAAGGCACGAATCACTGGCTTCATCGCAGGAGTCGATGGTACAACCCACGGCGTCGTCACAATCAACCGCCACACCCGCCACGCAACCCAAGGTCGCGTTGCACACTTCCGCACCGTCGCAGAACGTACCGTTGTCGCACAACGTGTTTCTGGTCACGTGGAAACAAGTATCTGTAGTCTCATTACAAAAATCCGCCGTACAAGCGATCGAATCGTCGCAATCGATGGAAGCACCCGACTGGCAGCCCAGCGCCGCGTCACAGGTCTCCGTGCCGTCACAAAACAGGCCGTTGTCGCACGCGGCGTCAACGGGCTGGTTATCGCACGAATCAGTCGATTCGTTGCAGGTGTCGGTGGTACACGCGACGCCATCGGCGCAGTCCACCGGGCTGCCGGCGACGCACGAGTTAGCGACGCACGTCTCCACGCCGTTGCAAAATACGTTGTCGTCGCAGTCGCCGTCCGTCGTGCAGCCACCACCCACGCAGGCGTCGAGCGTTTCATCGCAGACGAGACTGGCACAGGGACTCCCGGGTGATTCGCAACCCGTCGCCGCTTGGCAGACCTCAACACCGTCACAGAAAAGTCCATTGTCACAGAGTGCGTTGTTCGCTTGCTGCGTGCAGGAATCGGTCGCTTCGTTACAGCTATCGACGGTGCAGGCCACGCCGTCATCGCAGTTCGGGCTGGTGCCCGCGTTGCAGGTACCGCCCACGCAAACCTCTGCCCCGTTGCAATACAGACCATCGTCGCAATCAGCGTCGCCGCTGCACGAAGGCGGGTTCGTAACCGTCTCACACAAACCAGCCGCTTCGTTGCAGACCTGACCGGCCGCACACGGCGACGTTCCGTCCACGCATACACCATCCGTGCAAACCTCGGGACCGTTGCAGAACAAGGAATCGCTACATTCGGCATCGGTCGTACAAACGACCGTGTCGGCTGGACCCGGCTCGATCGGTTGCACCGTGATCGTCACCGTGTCACTCGCCGAGAGACCACCCTCCGTCACGATCAGTTCAAACGCCAGGTCGATCGGCTCTGGCCCGGCTTCGGGAGCGATGAACGTGGGCGTAGCGGTGTCCATGCCATTGATGGAAACAGAAGGCCCGGCAAACTGTGTCCACTCGAACTGCAACGAACCGCCCGGTGCGCCTTCAGAGCCTGAGCCATCGAGTGTGACAAGAACTAAACCATCCACGGTCTGATTGGCGCCGGCGTCAGAAGTCGGACCGACTCCCGCGATCACCGGCGGATTGATCAGCGAATCATCAAGAGGCGGATCGACGGTGATTGCGTCATCGGCCGGAATATCAGGGTCGTCATCGACCAAATCCACCGTGCTGGATGCAGTAGATGGTGCAAGACCCACACCCGGAGCACCCGTACAGCCTGCTAGCGGTAAAAAGGCAAGAAAAACGACGTGAACTGCACCCAGAAACGCGTACTGCAGGCCCGATAGCTTCATGGTGGTCTCTCCCCCCAGAGATATTCACCCGGACCACCTATATCACCCATTTTGACAGTCGGCGTCCGTCGAACCTAACGGACGATATCGGCGACGTGAAAGCAAGCGAAACCGATCTGTTTGCTCCTGGTTTTCACTGAGTCCAAATAGCACGGGCGATAATGAGCGAATCAGCCATCCCAAATGGCTCATCTTGTTGCCGTGCAGAGCTTCAAGGTAAAAGCCACGACACCGAATCATGCAGCAACCCAAAACAACAAAGCAATGGGCGATGCGATTCCGGTCAGCGGCCCTCCGACCAATGCCCTGCCCGGTAACGCGCTTTTTTTCTTGAGGTGCCCCCTCGCCATCTGCGGCGACACGATCGTCGCCGGTCTCATCTAAATCGGGCCAATACCGGGAGTGATGGTGCGTAAGGGACCACCCCGGACAGTTCCAGAACCCGAAGCCAAGGGGGGGCACTTCACGACACGAAATGCTTACACTGTTTTGGCGGAGGAACCATCTTCTATAACCACCTCTGGTCGTAGTTGTAGAAGATAACAGCGAAAGACGGGCGTCGATACTTATCGACACCCGTCTTCCGGTGCAAGAGAGATTATCGCAATAACCCTTTGGGCTATTCCGCGTCCATCACGTTGCGGTATTTCTCAAACAGATCGGGCTTGCGGTCGGCAAGGTCAGCCTCATTCGTGAAGAGCTGCACGACTTCCGTGTCTCCCTTGCGGATCTTCACTTCGATCGTGCCGTCGGGGCGTACTTCGAACGACTGTCGCGGCTTGCCACGGTCGAAACGAAACGCATGAGCACCATGACCGCCTTCAAACAACGGACGAAGCTGGTGCAGCTTTTCGATGGCCGGCATACCGTCAACGTCTTCAATTCTCTCGATCAACACGCGGGCGCGGACCAAGGCTTCTTCGGCCGAGGCCGTTGCCTCGGCTAAACCCTCTTCAAGATGCTCATTCCACTCAAAAGCGGAGGCATCAAAATCCTTGCCATCGAACGAAAAGACAAACTCATTGCCACCAAAGTCAAAGTCGAAATCCTCCATGTCGAAGTCTGCACCGTCTCCGAAGAACTGAAGGTGATGAAGGTTGTGCGTGCCCGACCTATTGAAAATCTCGTAAGCCGCCTCATCGTCCGCCTTCATTTCGTCTTCGTCGGCGTACACGTTCACGGTCTCGTTACCATCGGTATCCACGCGCGTCACCGTGATGTCACCGCCGTCTTCCTGATTGATCGACAACGTATCATCACCCTTGATTTCGATATGCACAGTACGGCTCGCATCGTCACCGCCGAATGACATCACCCGCGTACCAGCCTGCGGCACGAACATCTGAATGTGCGTGGGAAGGTTGTTCAGCTTGCTGAGATCACCAAGCTCCGTCATCACCCACGCGCCGTCATCATCGCGCGTCAGCATGCGGCCTCGCGTCACAATGCGGTCTTCTACTTCGCCGTCTACCGTGGTGTCAAACTTCATCTCAATGGTCGCGGCCTGCGATTCCGCACGAGAACCAAGCGTTGCCGTCACGGTCTCTTCTTGACCATCACGAAGCACGACAATCGTCACCTCGTCGCCCGCCTTATGGGCTTTGATCATGTTGATCGCGCTGGCGAGATCTCCCGAAAGCGCTTCGCCATCCACAGAAACCAACACGTCACCCGCAAGCAAGCCCGCTTCGTCGGCCGGGCTGCCGGTGACGATATTCGTCAACGTGACGGTGGCCGTGCCTTCGGACCCCACCGACTTAATCATCACACCAAGCCAACCCTGATCTTCGGCACCCGCGTCGACCTTGCGTAGAATGCGCACCAACTGCGGGGTTCCCTCGCTCCGACCATCCTCGTCAACCGTCGCCGTCACCCTCACAACGTGGACGTCACCACCGTCTTCAGAGTGAACCACGACGGGCTCACCATCGGTGCCATCGCTGGAACAGAGGACTATGGAAGCCCCAGCCTTGGCATCGTGTTTGTCGCATGCAGCAACCGACCGCACGCCGACCACCATCACCACGACATACGGCACGGCCGACAACAGCAACCCGGAAAAAATCCCATTCATCACGACTACTCCCTTATCGTTAGACCCAAAAATGATTCACCATCCAAGAGATCGATCGCGCGATTCGATCCAAGGTACAAATCAAACCCGCCCGAGCTACATTGCTTCGGACGCCTCGAACAGACGCCGATCCGGCGTCTGCCGAATGGTGCGTGTCCGGTCCACCTCGATCCAGTAAAGGTTTCCGTCATCCCCCATCACACCAATCACCTCTCGCCCCGTACGACGACGTAACGTCGGATGCTGCGGACGATCAGAAACATGTCGCATCAAATCCGATCCGCTTCGCCGAGACCCAGCAACAGTGGAAATACCCGCATCACCTGGCATGCTGGTCATCGCAGGCCTATAGGTGTTGGCGTGAGATACGGGCACAGACGTCTGAGTCGGGGCGCTGCCCACAAGCTTCGGCGCAGCGACCGATGGGATCGCACGACCGCCATCCAAGCCTGGTTTGGGAATCACCAGCGCCAACAGTGCTGCGGCTACCGCGCCGGGCACAAGCCACCAACCCCGATGGTACCGATCGCGCCAACCGCGCCGCACCAACCGGGGCGTCAATAGTGACGAATCAAACCCATCATCGGAGCCACCAAGAACCTCGCCCAAGGCGGCTGACGCGATCGCATCGACGCGGGCGTAGTCTTCGAGCAGACGCTGTGCCTCGGGGTTGCGAATCAACTCACGGTTGAGCTGCAACGTTTCGTTTTCCGTCAACGCGCTGTCCAAGCGACGCACGATCAGACGCTCAATGTCATGGCTTACGTGTTCCATCGGTCTGTTCCAACTTGCCTTTACCTAAACCGCTTTCTCCAGCAACGTCTCGCGCAACATGCGCCGAGCCCGCACCAACCGCGTCTCCACCGTATCCACCGGCAAATCCATCACACCGGCGATTTCCTTGTACGACCACCCGTTCACATGCCGAAGCACAAACGGCTCCCGGTAGAGCGCGGGCAACGCCCTTATCGCGTCAAGTGCCATAGCGTGACGCTCGGACACATCGACATCAGCCGTGGGCTGCGACACCAAGCGCCGCGAGGCTTCAGCGGCCAACGACCGCATCTGCTCGCGACGCCGCGTGAGCTGGCGTCCGGCGTCGAGCGCGGCGTTTCGCGACAGGCTGTAGAGCCAGGGTCGCCACCGGCGTGAATCTCGAAGCCCCGGAATCCGCCGCCATACCGTCGTCCAAACCTGCTGAACGACATCATCCACCGCATCCCGCTGCCCCAACACACCAAACACCACCGAACGAACCCACGAGCCATGACGCCGCACAAAATCCTCAAACGCGAGCTTATCGCCCTGCTGGATCGCCTCGATCAGCGGGTGATCCCGGTCATAGTCATCCGAAAGCGGCATCGTCATCATCAACCATAAAGACGGTCCACCGGCCGACCGCCTGTCAATTCACGAAAGGTTTTTCACTATTCCCGATTGTCATGACGCACAACCGCCGACGAGGGCCATACCTCTGGAATCTGATTCGTCAGCCCAGGGAATACCACACTATCGGACCATCGGGAAACGCACGGTCGAAACAGGATCGCCATCTTTGTCGGATTTGTATGTCTCGGCGGCGCTTTTCGATCAGGAAACCAATTCGGCCTCAGCTTCCACCACGCGGATCGGCTTGCGTCTGGGACCAAGCACGCACACGGAATCCGAACCGGCAATCCGCCGAATGTCTCTCAGCAACGGCGGACCACACACGACACGGTACCCGGCGTGGCACTCGATCTGGGCCACATGACCGTCGCTGGTCTGAACGTTCAGATAGACGCGCGCCTCGCCCTTCGATTCCTTCAACACCGCGCGTAACGCGTCGATCGGCGTCTCCTCTCGAACATCAATCAGCAAAACCGATCCGAACGCGCCCATCGCCTCAGTCCCAAGAACGACGCGAGAGACGCGCAGTGACGGCTCCTCGCGTTTGCGATCAACCTCACCCTCAAAGAACACGACCCGGTCCGGCTGAAGCGACGAACGAAACTCAACGAGATCCTTGGGGAAGAGAATCGCTTCGACCTTGCCGGCCAAGTCCTCAATCGTCACGATGCCGATCGGCTTCCCGGGGTTACGCCCGCCGCGCGTGACCACTGTACGTACGCTGGAAATCATACCGCCGAGAATCACGGTCGCACCGTCTTCATACTTGGAAAGCTCCACCGTGGACGCCGTCGCACACGAGCGCAACAATGCCTCGTGGCTCGCCAGCGGATGCTTCGTAATATAAAAGCCGAGCACGGCCTTCTCCCGCGCGAGCATCTCGGCCTCGGACCACTCCGCGTTACCGATGAAGTGACCGATCTCAGAATCGTCGGCGTCACCAACCTCACCAAACAAACCCATCTGACCGCTCTTCTTGTCTTTCTGCGCGTCCTGCCCGGTGGAGATCGCACGGTCCAGCGCATCAACCAGCGCCTTACGCATCGCCCCGGTTCGATCGAACGCCCCGGCGCAGATCAACGCCTCGATTGTGCCGCGGTTCACGGCCGATAGATCAACCCGCTCGCAAAACTCAAACAGATCCGCGAAATCACCACCCGACTCCCGCTCCTCCGCGATCGCCTCCACCGCCTTGGACCCCACACCCTTGACCGCACCCAAACCAAATCGAATACGCGCGGCCGAGGGATCACCGTCAGCCGATGCGGTCTTCGCGCCGCGTTCCACCGTAAAGTCCATCTCCGAAGCATTCACACAAGGCGGCTCGATCACGATCTTCATCTGCCGGCACTCGTCCTGGTACTCGCTCACCTTTTCAATGCTGGACATTTCATACGTCATCACCGCGGCCATGAACTCAACCGGGTAATACGCCTTCATCCAAGCCGTTTGATATGCCACAATCGCGTACCCGGTAGAGTGCGCCTTGTTAAACGCATAGCCACCAAACTTGAGAATATCCTCGAAGACTTGGTCGGCCACGTCGCGTTTCACACCGCGCGATTCGCAACCATCCAAGAACGGCCCCCGCATCGCCTCAATCAGGCTGATCTTTTTCTTGCTGATCGCCTTGGCCAGCCGAAACGCCGCCTTCAACTCAATGCCGCCGAGTCGGTTCACCAAACGCGACACCTGCTCCTGATACACCATGATGCCGTAGGTCTCGTTGAGCACTTCAGTCATGATCGGATGCGGCGTGGTCCAGCTTGTCCCGTGCTTTCGCGCGACGTAGTCCGGGATGTATTCCATCGGTCCGGGTCGATACAGCGCGTTCGCAGCGATCAAATCCTCGATCCGGTTGGGCTTCATCCGCATGATGACGTCACGCATACCGCCGGACTCAAACTGAAACACGCCCTTCGTCTCACCGCGAGCAAATAACGCGTACACCTTCTCATCCTTGAGGTCGAGCCCGGCCAGGTCGATCGACTTTCCCGTACCCTTCTCCGCCAACTGCCGCGCCCGCTCCAAAATGCTCAGCGTACGCAACCCGAGAAAGTCCATCTTCAGCAGTCCGACCTTCTCCACCGTCGGCCCGTCGTACTGCGTGATGATCGCGTCGCCACCCGTCGCCTTGCACAACGGAAGAAAGTTCTCCAGCGCCTCGTCCGCCACCACGACGCCGGCCGCATGAATCCCGGAGTTTCGCGCGAGCCCCTCCAACCTGCGCCCGATGTCGAGGATCTTCTTCACGCGCGCGTCGCTGTTGTACTGCTTCTTCAGCTCCGGCTCGCGTTCCAGCGCTTTGTCGAGCGTCATGTTCAGTTCGGCCGGAATCAGCTTGGTCAGCGCGTTCGCCTCCTCAAAACCAAGCCCCATCACGCGCGACACGTCCTTGACGGCCGCCTTCGCCTTCAGCGTACCAAACGTAATAATCTGCGCGACGTGACCGTACTTCTCACGAACGTAGTCGATCAACTTCTGCCGACCGTCCTGACAAATATCCAGATCGATATCCGGCATCTCGTCACGGTCCGGGTCCATGAAACGCTCAAAATACAGCCCGTAACGCATCGGGTCCGGCGTGCTGATGTACAACGCGAACGCAATGACTGAGCTGCAACCGCTCCCACGCGCGCCGACCGGGATACCCTGCTCGCGGGCGTAGTTCACGCAATCCCAAACGATCAAGAAATAGCTGGCAAACCCCTTGCTCGTAATGACTTCGAGCTCGTAGTCAATGCGCTCACGCAACTCATCCGTGATCTCCTCATAGCGCTCACCCGCCCCCTTGTAGACCAACTCGCGCAGGTAGACCGCGTCGGTCACGGTCTCTCCCTCGCGCTCCGGCACCTGATACACCGGCGCGTGCCGCTTCGTCAGGTCCAACTCCAGGTTGCACATGTCGGCCACACGAAGTGTGTTGGAAAGCGCCTCCGGATGATCCGGAAACAGCTTGGCCATCTCCGCACCAGACTTAAAATAGAACTGATCCGTGGAAAACTTGAACCGATCCTCATCCGACACGAGCTTGCCCGTGTTGATACAACAGAGCACGTCGTGCGCCTCGACGTCCTCGTGCTCAAGGTAATGCACGTCGTTCGTCGCGACCAGCCCCACGCCGAGCCGGTTGGCCATGTCTACCAGCTCCGGGTTAATCATCTTCTGCTCGTCGATCCCATGATCCTGCAGCTCCATGAAGAACCGGTCTGGACCGAAGATCTCCAGATACTCCTTCGCCAGTTCCTCCGCGGCCCGCTGATCCTTGTTGAGCAGCATCTGCGGGATCTCCCCGCCGAGGCAAGTGCTCGTGCAGATCACACCGGCCGAGTATTCACGCAGCACTTCCTTGTCGATTCGCGGCTTACGGTAGAACCCCTCCTTGTAGCCGATGCTCGAAAGCCGCAGCAGGTTGTGGTACCCCTCCAAGTTCATGGCCAGCAGCAGCAGGTGGTACGCCTCCTTCTTCCCCTCGGCGGAGCCGTGCGTACGCCGATCCCCGCGCGCCAGGTACGTTTCACACCCGATGATCGGTTTGATTCCCTCAGCCCGCGCGGCCTCATAAAACTCGATCGCCCCGAACATATTGCCGTGATCGCTGATCGCCACGGCAGGCATCTCCAACGCCTTCGCCCGCGCCACCAACGCCTTGATCCGCGTCGCGCCGTCGAGCAGACTGTAGTGTGTATGAACGTGAAGATGAGCAAAAGAAGGATCAGGCATAACGGTCTACAAACTCCGAATGTATTGGATCGAGCAAGCGGAGCAGCCCCCGCAGCCCACGCACACCATGACGTCAACGACGCACAGGAACCATACTCGAAATCCAACGACAGAGCCGATCGTACCGAGTTGACGACCAAGGTCCACTGCCACACTTGGACCTCATAACTTCACACCCCAGAGCCGCATCCTGAAACCCGCTTCCCGAACCGCAAGCTCCAACGGGCCGTAAGACAACATTGGCGAATGGGCGGCCACCTAATCAGTCTTGCACCGCTCCAAAACAAATCACACCAGCGCCCTTGAATAATCGACACCCATTTCTGATACACTGGACCGGGGCCACCTCCCAGTCAGATATGTCGAGTGTCTACCGATGCGGATTTCCATGCACTTTTTCGGGCGACGGAGGACATTGAACATCGGGGTACTATGGACCGACAACGGCGAAATCCTATGACAAGAACACTCACTCTGATGACATGCGCCTTGCTTTTCGCCGAGCTGCCCATCGGTGCGACGGCGGGCCTCTGCCTGACAACGGAATCGCTCATGATCGAGGCAATACTCGCTTCCGAGCCGCACAAGAACGCCGTAGCACCGCGGGGGCTTCATCACCTCCCTGAGTCACGTGTATGGATCGTTGACCGATCATCGCCCATGAATGGTGATACGAAAGCTGCAACAACACGACATTCCGGCCA
>JAJRSR010000237.1 GCA_024278695.1 Planctomycetota bacterium
CGGACGGCCGCGTGTTTGTTGGCCAGAAAGACGGCACAGTCTGGATTGTCAATGAAAACGGTGCTGAGCCGTCGCTGTTCACGTCAATCGAAGTCTACAACTTCTCGGAGAGTGGACTGCTCGGGATCGCCCTGGATCCCGGTTTCGCGTCCAACGGCTACGTCTATTTCTTTGCGACGGTTTCACCCGATGAGCAGAGGATCTTACGGTACACAGACGTATCCGGCGTGGGAACCAACCCAACGATCATTCGCGACGGGCTACCGACGGCCGGGTAACTGCATAACAGTGGCGGTCTTCGCGTGGGACCGGACGGCAAGCTCTATTTCTCCATCGGCGACAACGGCCAACCGGAGCTGAGCCAACAGATGCAGACGTTCGCCGGGAAGGTCTGCCGAATCAACCTGGACGGATCAACGCCAACGGACAACCCCTTCATTACGCCCACCGGAACGCCGCGCGCGATTTTCGTACTAGGGTTTCGTAATCCCTTTCGGTTCTGCTTCGCGCCGGATGGCCGGTTGTTTGTCATGGATGTCGGCTCTGACGGGGACGAACGCCGCGAGGAAATCAACTTGGTGACGCGGGGGAGTAACGGCGGCTGGCCTCTGGTCGAGGGACTGGGAACGGCAGAAGTGGACGAACCGCTGCTGCAACCCCTGTTTTCCTATCGCGATGGCGGCGCGGCCATCACCGGATGCGTGTTCAACAGCGAGGTACGGTTTCCGGACGTCACCGACGACGGCTTGTTTCACCTGGACTATGTGAGCAACAAGCTGTTCTTTCTCTCGCTCACCAACCCAGAAGCACCACAGCATCGTGAGTTTATGCAGGCGGACGGTGGCGTGATCGACCTTGCCGCCGGACCGAACGGGGGGCTGCTCTATACGGAACTGTTCACCGGCTCGGTCAAGTGGCTGCGATCCACGGCCGTCGTCCCCACCGATGACACCGACGCCCCAAGCACACCTGATGACACCCCCGGCATGCCAGACCCCGTGGCGACGAATCCAATCTGCGGCGCGGGTGTCATGCTGCTGATGCTGCCGATGTTATCGGCCATCGCCACGCTACGATTGTACCGGCGCGGCTCATGAGCCCTGGTGCCGTTCTCGACCCTAGCATGAAATCACCTCGGCTCTGCGAGACACACTGCACGCCACCAAGCGTTCGTTGTTTTGGTTTCAAACCATCTTGCGACCAATAAGCGACACGCCGCTTGTAGGGATACACGAGCGACCGATATTGCACGCTCCCCAGTGTCCAACACCAACGATTCTCGTTCCAACGAACCGCGATAGCTCCCCAACACCCCCGCGACGATCGCCGAAGAACATAGGTACGATCGAATCGGGAGACACGGTGTGCTCACCAGCACATCGATAGCCCCGACTGAACCGATTACGAGTGGAACGGATAAACGACGACCGAGAGGTTCCGTACCGTGTCTGAAAAAAAAGGCGGTATACCCGCCATTCTCCAGTTCGCTCACAAAGAAGGCACGAAAGATGTCTTCGCCGGAAAACGCTCGTACGGCCGCTACAACATCGGCGTCAGTACGGAGCTGTCGATTGATCCCGACAACGCGAACGCGTCGTGGTCCGTCGTCACCCATAATGTATCCGGCGGCGGCATGGGTTTGTGGTCTCGAAAACGACTCGCCGTGGGCACGCCCGTCCACGTACGCGATACCAGTGAAACGAAAAGTGTCACCTGGATTCCGGGAAGCGTCAGGCACTGCTCGGTCGGGATTCGCGGCTACCTTCTGGGTATATCTTTTGATTTCCCCGCAGACCCCAACTTCGAAAACACCCCCGATCTCAATGAATCGCACACACCCCAGAAACGAATCTGGGCCGATAAGATACGCTCAACGCAAAGAAACCCGGTCACCTCACAAACGCGACACATTGCCTGCGGGGCGGCTAGCGCGCTCACCGCGTTCATCGTCAGCCGGCAGATCACCGGTACCGTACCCACGCCAACGCTTTTCATCGTTCTCGCGATGCAATGCACCCTGACCGGCGCGCTGGTGGGCTACCTGTTCGGTTGCGTATACGCCAGAGTCGAGCGGCGCGACGTGCGTGCACTGCGCCAAATGATCCGCGACGTTTCCGAGGGACGTACACCAGAAACGCCCATCGAAATCGCACCCACGCGAGACCTCGCGGCGCTATACGGCTCTTTGCGAGACCTGGGCTCTCGATTGCGCTTGCGCGAAGAGGATGAACGACTCCAACGTCAGAAGCTGGAAGAGATCACGCAGGTCAAGAGTAACATTCTAGCCATCGTATCTCACGACATGCGTACGCCACTCACTTCGATTCTGCTGTATGCCCAAATGCTCCTGGATGAACCGGACGATCTTAGCGCACCCGAATGCAGCAGCTTTCTTGGGATCATCCATAGTGAATGCACGCGGCTCACACGACTCGTGGATGACCTTTTGGAAGTTCAGCGGCTCGAATCGGACCGCTCCAGTTGGGATATTCAATCACACGACCTAACCGAGACGGTGCAGTCTTGCGTCAGCGTATTTGAGGCGATGGCCAAGAGCAAGGACATCTCGCTGAAGATCAATTGTCAGCCGGACCTTCCGCCGATCAACGCCGACGCAGATAAGCTCTCCCAGGTGCTGAGTAATCTCGTATCCAACGGGCTAAAATACACGGAGCCCGGCGGCACGGTCGAGGTATCGGCGCGACTGCAAGGCGACGACTACCTGATCAGCGTAGCCGACAGTGGACCGGGTATCCCGCGCGATCAATGGGACCAAATCTTCGATCGGTTCACGCAAATTCGCGATTTGAATACCAGCGACATCGCGGGCGTCGGGTTGGGCTTGTACATCGTCAGAAAAATCGTGGAGCGGCACGGTGGTTGTATCTGGGTCAACAGCGAGGTCGGACGTGGCTCCGAGTTTGTCGTATCCATCCCCACGGACCACCAGACGGACGCGCGACCGAGCCGGCTCCCGGCTTTCGTCGGGCGAAAGGTTGTCGTCTGCGACTCCGATCCGGAACTCGCAGCCACGCTGTCTTTGATCCTGCGACGTGAGGGTCTCGAAGTACGAACCGCCCACTCGGCCCACCGCCTGATGGACCATCTGGATCATGGCGGTATCGATCTCGTGATTGCGGATGTCCTGCTGCCCGACGCCTCCGGACCTGAACTCCTGGAACGTCTGATGGACCCCACCCGCAAGAACTACCGCGTGATCGTCCACAGCTACGAGGGCGACGCCAAGACGCTTGGCGCGAAGGGAATCGATGTGTTCCTCCGCCGACCCGCGTCTCAAGATAACCTCATGGCTGCCGTACAAAGGGCGTTTCAGAAACGTAGCGACGAGGGTCATAACATCGTCACGCTCCACGACGGCACCATCAACATCGAACGGCTACACGCTTACTTCGTTGGACGTGGGCACACACCGATGCTCGCCGAAACATTGGATGAAGCAGGCCAGTTTGTCCACGAGTATGCCATTGACTGCGTGATTCTCCCGGAGGATGCCCTGGATCACGAATGGAGCGAACTGGGAACCGCACCCTTTAGCACGAATCAAAACACCCGCGTCATCGTGGCCTGCAAGTCCGTCGGGCGAACGCAACACGAACTGGCTGGCGCCACAGGCGCGACGGTCGTATCCACACGCTCGGGACAGGAATTAGCCCTCGTCGAGTTGGCCGTCGCGCCCACACCCGCGGTTCAGACGGAGTCCGTATCATGAAACGCATCATAGTTGTCGATGATGAGCGTCCCATCGTGGAAGGCTTGCGTTATCTGCTTCGAGCACCTGATCGTGAAATCGTCGTCGCATATTGCGGCGATGAGGCACTTCAGGCTGTCTATGATAAAGTCCCGGACCTGCTTATCACCGACGTGATGATGCCGCACATGAGTGGGCTTGAAGTCATCGCCACGCTCAGAGCGGCACCGGCCACGAAAGAACTACCGATCATCATCCTCACAGCGAAAGGCCGCGCCCAGGACACCGCAGCAGCACAAGAAACGTGGGGGGCGACCGTCATGGCCAAACCGTTCCAACCCGCAGCGCTCCGTGAGCTGGTCACTAAAATGCTGGCCGAGCCAACTGTGCCGGCGTAAAATAGCTACTTACGGATCCGCGACGCGAGCGATTTGTCCGATCAACGGCGACTCTACCGCCACATAATCACGATAGGCCATTTGAATCGACCGCGACCGCGAACCGCAGTTGAAATTGATCCGCTCATTGTCCGCCAGCCGTTCGTCACAGATCGTCTGCAAACCAAACAAACTACCAAATGGTGGCACAGAACCCGGAACGAGTCCGGTCAGCGTCATGAGCTCCTCCGGCGTGGCAAACCGCATACGATTTGACTTCAGCAGTTTTCGTGCGGCCGAACTCTTCAAGGACATGTCGGCAGGCATCACCAGGAGCGCGAACCCAGCTTCCGACTTGACGATCAGCGCCTTGGCCCCGCTGTGCAGCGACGTCCCCCGAACCTCGGCGGCCTCGGCACTCGTGCGGACCTCAGCATGCGACGACAACTGAAACAGAGCACCGCCGCGTTCTAACAGCGCGACAAGACGCTCGACAACATCGTTGTGAGGCGGGTCACTCATTGGAGACGGCCGGGGCCACTATTTCTGATCAAAAAGAGACTGCTGGGAAGGCACTTCCTCGGCAACGCGTTCGCGTACGTCGGTAATCTCCTCGATGAACTCATCAATGGATGAATACTTCCGGTGGACGCTCATGAACCTGACGTAAGCGACCGCGTTGAGCTTGCGCAGCTCCCGCCCCACCAGCCAACCGATCTGCTCACTGTTCACCTCACGGTCATACCGCGAGAAAATGTCGCTCTCGACCCGGTCCGCCAGGGCTTGAACATCCCCATCGTTGATGTCCAGCTTGATGCACGCCTTGTCCACACCACCGACCACGTTATCCCGGTTGTAGGGCACGCGCTGGCCACTCGCCTTGACCACGGAAATCCGAAGCTCTTCTTCGAGCCGTTCCTTCGTCGTAAACCTGCGGCTACAGCCCTGACAGACACGACGGCGGCGGATCGCCCGGCCGCCCTCGGTCAGCCGGGAGTCGATGACTTTGTTTTCATTCTTGCTACAGCTTGGACAGAGCATGATTCGATCCGCAGACCACTCGGGAAGGTCATCCTCACGCAATCCAACCGGCACAGGCACTCCTGGCTGGGTGGCTCACCCAAGAGCGTACCGGCCCTGGATAAGACGTGTCAAATCGCCTAATCTTACGACCCAGGTGTCGGGCAGAACGACTGCCCGATTGCGGCACTGAAATACCAAACGTATCGCGTGAGGCTGAGCGTGGGTCGACTGATCAAGAAAGAACTGAATGGCGTACAAATCGCCGGTTTCTCGCTGGCTGGCGAGGAAACGGTGGTGGCCGCACCGGAATTGAACGTCTGCTTCGACATCGGCCGAGCGCCGCGGGAAGTGGTCTCCATAGACAACGTGTGCCTCTCGCACGGGCACATGGATCACGCCGCCGGCATCGCGTACTACCTGTCGCAGCGCGGGTTCATCGGCAACGCCCCGGGCCGGGTGATCGTCCATCGTGATCTCGGGCAGCCTCTACAGCGGCTCATGGAAGTCTGGGCCGACATCGAAGGGCACCACTCACCGGGCGTGATCGAAGGCGTTTCGCATCTCGAAGACGTGGAACTACGGCGCGGACTCATCGTTCGGCCGTTCGACGTGAGCCACGCAGCGAGTGCGATGGGCTTCACGTTGCTCGATGTCCGCCGAAAACTCAAGGCGGAGTTTCACGGTAAGAGCGGCCAACACCTCGTCGCGTTGAAGAAGCAAGGCATCGAGATCGAGGCGCAGGTCGAAGTCCCCGTGCTGACGTATTCCGGAGATACGTCCCCGGGACGTTGGCTCGATCACGACTTCATCCGCACCACCAAAGCGATGATTCTTGAGTGTACGTTCTTCGACCGCGACCACATCGTGCGCGCTCGCGCCGGGCACCATATCCATATTGACGACCTACCGGCCATCCTGGAAGCGATCCCGGAGGCGCACGTGCTGCTGTCGCATGTGACGCGCCGCACCGATATCCGCTCGGCCAAGCGTATCCTAGCCCGAAAGATCAATCCCGCAGATGTAGAACGGGTTTCCTTTCTCATGGATAGGCCACCGCGTCAAAACTTGGCACAAACACTACCGCCAGATACGCCGGCTGAAGTTGTCGGGGGATAGCGTCGGGTAGTTCGGATAGTGTGGTCGCGGCGATCTTCCCGTCCCGACACTTTTCAAAATATGGTCACGCAACCGCACACCACATTATCCGCCGCATGATGAGGCCGCGAGCGCGTCTTCGCCGCTGTAGCATCTTTGGAAGATCGCAAAATCTCTCAAGTCTACGGCTTCATCCTCATCCGCGTCGATGTGGGTGCATTCGGGGCTCACGAAGCCGGACTGCGGACTCGTCACGCAGGAGATAAAGGTCTGCGCGTCTGCGTTGTCAACGTCGTAGTCCAGATCAAAGTCGGCGTACGCAAACTGCAACGGATCAGATACTTGAAGGAAGCCCGTGCCCGTGAGAAACGGATCGAAGATCACGTTGCGGTTCCAGAAGAAGTTCATCCCAAGGATGCCGTCGAGCGAGCCGCCCTCCGGTGAGGGCAGATCAAGCACGATGAACGGTGCCCTCGAAAACTCGATCGCACCGCCCAATGCATTCATCTTAACGAAATCAATGTAGTACCCCGGCACACCCGTAGCCAAGCCGCCGACGCCACACACGTCCACCGTAAAATGAGGCACTATCGGAAGGCTCAGGCTGGCGGCCACCCCCGGGCTGATGACCGAGCTCTGCGCGCCCGTATCCACCAACAACCTAACGGACAACGCAGGGTTCAACGGCGAAGGCTCACCTTGTAGCACAAGGATGTCAGAGAAAAATGCACCGCCCGTGGGAATGGACCCCGGCAGCGTCGAGAGCAATGTCGGGAAGAACGGGGTCTCAAGGTCCTCGAACTCTGGAAAGTAGTTGGCCGTGGTCGCGGGTGCCAAGCCGCCGAAATTCATCGTGATATAGCGGTCCAAGAGCGGCACATCGCCGTAGGGATCAAGTATCCGCACGTCGGGACTGGAATAGGTCACACCATTCAGCGTGACGGTGCGCGGGGAATCGACGTTGATGACCGACGTATAAAAGGCCATCAGGGGCGTGCCGATCAAGGCGCTGAGCACCTCACCGTTTCCGCAATCAAGTTGTGGCGCGACGACGGCCGACACGTTGGAATGCCCAACCATAGCCGAAAGGTCCACTTGCCCGAGATCGTTGACCGCAGAAAGACCGGCCGCGAAGAAAGCCACGGGGTGAGTGACCATACCATCAACCGGATCACCAACACCGCCGAGTCCGATGGTGTTTCCTGTGAGCTGCGTCCCAACAAGCCCAAGGGTTTCCGCGAAACTGCCGGCCGCCAGATCGACCGTGGCCCCGCTGTCCAGAAACCCGATCACAGAATCCGGCGTGGTCGATGCGATCAGCGGTGAACCCACGTAGCCGGTTTGCAGGTCATGTTCAAAGTCGAAGTCGTTGCCGCCGCGGCGTTCATCGGACGTCGTAATCACGACGAGCGGCGAAAAGCCCACGAGCCTGGGCCTGGGCGCTAGCACGCCCGCGACGCCGTCTCGCACGCGCGGCGTGATGGCGTTTGGTCCTGTCGTGATTGAGATAATGGACCCGGCTCGCCCAGCCCGAATCATGATCTCTCGGGATTTTAATTCCGACGGCCCGGCCGCAAACACCGGCGCGATCCACGACACCAAAACTAGAGCGACCGCCGCACGCCCAGCTATGGCCGCCGCGTGTATTTGCCCAACACAAATCATCGCACACCCTTCCCACCCTACTGACGTCAGCCCTCAGCGACGTCCCAACGCGCCACGTGATTATAGGCAAAGTGATCGTCTCGGGGGTGGACGATTTGAAGGATTTCTATGCGACTTTCAGCCCTTGGAAGCAGCCTACGGGCAAATCACCTGCCCGAATGCGTAGATACGCACGCCCCACGGACCGAATTGGTCGCTCACGAACACGATGTAACGCGCGTCGAAGCCTGCGGGAATCCATTTTTCCAGAAACGGGACCGCGGCCGCATCTACCGCAATGCCAGCCGGCATGGTGAGACAGCCCGGCCCGTCGCCCGGACCACCGAAGAGCATCAGCACGCGGTCGCTGTCATCGAACATCTGCACACGCTGGAACGCCGCGTCGATGGCGTAGAGGATTCCGTCCGGTGCCACCGTTAGATGCTTGGGTCTGGCGAAGCACCCCGCACGATCACCCGGCTGTCCGACGAAACCGATCGGATCCCCCTGCACGGTATACAGGTTCACCCGGGCGTTTAATGCGTCAGACACCAAGATGCGTTCGTGCGTATCTATCGCGATCCCCGACGGCATACCGAACGAAGACCCGCTCACGCCATCGCCCATCGTGCGTAATACGTTCCCCTCAATCGGGTCCATCGCAACGACCTGACGCGACTCGCCATCGGCGGCGAACAGTTCGCCTTTGTGAAACGCGACAGCCACCGGCTTGAACGATACCGCACCAAGCGGGCGCAGCGCACGGATCGGCTCATTCGCCGCAGAAAACACGACGATCTCCCCACGACCCACGTCAGCGACAAATCGATTCCCCAACTCATCCAGCGCGATCGCCACCGGCCTATTCAATCGACCAATCTCGGACTCACCAAAAAACGTATACGCCCCGTTCGCCAGATCAAAAACATGCACGATGTGCCGCTTCGTGTCACACACAAATAGCTTCCCCTTGGCGGCGGCCAGCCCAAACGGCTTGCCGATGCGCCCACCTGATGTCCCGCGCGTCCCAAACAGGAACCGCTCGATACCGCTTGGCTGCGCATAAGAAAAAGGGAGGTCACCAATGTCAGCCAGATAGGCAACGCGCGGCGCAGAAGGCGGTGCAGGATAATACCGGACAGCTCGCGCCGCATTGGGGCCGCGCGACGAAGCCGCGCAACCGCTGCCGAACACACCTCCGGCAAGACCAAGTGCCACGACAACCGCAAGCGGCACCGACCTGCGCTTGCCCGGTGTTACTTGCGGTGACACGTCAGGCATAGCGCACTTCGCACGTTTGATTTCACGAGAAGATTGGGGATGCCGTATTGGCCGTGTGGGTCGTGGCAGGAGACGCATTCGACACGTCCTTCCGGCAGGGGAATAAAACCCGCACCTTCGATCGCGGCTTTCGACCGGTAGTTACGATCAAAGTCGGGGTACGCGATCCCCACGGGGTGATCGCCGGTCAAGTCGTAATCGCGTCCGATGACCGAGCTTGGCGTGGCGATCCCGCCCAAATCAAACTCACCGTTCATACCGCCAAAAGCGTCCAACGCTTGGCTTCCATCGTGACAGCTCAGGCACACCATGCTGGCCGCCCCGGGCACGCCGAGGCTACCGCCGTATAACTTGTATCGTCGCGTCGAGTCTGCACTATCATCCCAGAGCGCGCCTGGAGATTCCGCTTCGGTCCGCTGCGGCACATGGCACGGGGTACACCGCTGATCTTTGCTGACACCCAGGCGTACGAAATCGTGCTTCGATCCTGCGAGCCCGAATTCGGGCTCGTCCTTGGCCATTCCGATCGCACTGAATACAGCAACCGCAGCGAGTATCGCAATTCGCAGCGTATTTGAGATCAACATGGACTTCCTTTCGATAGCTTCCCGGCAAAGCCCTACGATGCTCCACGGCCACTCGTGCCAACGACTGGCAGCTACTTCGGTGGACGCGCCGGCTTCTCTCGACTGACCGCCTGAATCCGATCGTACGACCGGGCGGAATGACAGGCCGGTCCGCAATAACCACCGGTCTTGGTGGGCAGGTATTGTAGCGGCATCTTCCACTTCTTGAACATCACACCCTCCCGCACGAGTCGTGCCTGCCGGCTCATGTGCGGCGTGTGGCACGTCTTACAATTGCGCCCCTTTCCATCCGCCCCGGTGTGAAGGTGGTGCAGGTTGACCTCACCATTGCGAAACTTGGTCGTCTCATCCGTTTCCGGTTCCGTTACCAACTCCGCATCGTGACACTGAAAACATAGCTCGAACTGATCCTCATCAAAGCGACCGTAACGCCGCTCTCGATAGGACGACGAAAGCAAGCCGGCAAGTTTCGAGGCATGTGGATCATGGCAACTCAGACAATCACCCTCGGCCACCGGAAAATGACGCGACAGATAGGTATCCGACTCCTCCAATGCGTCCCCCAGGTCTTCATGGCATTCAAAACAGCTCTCCGCACCTTCCCCCACCAACTCAAACGTATGCTTTGCTTCGTCCGCCGCCTCATGGCAGGAATCACAAGCGCCTTGCGATACCGGCGCATGCACGAACTGCTGCACGGCTAGCTTGGCGTGGCAACCCGAAGTCATACAGTCGAGCCGCACCCACGTGGCTCGATCCGGCACCTTTGTGGATTCGGAAGACGGTTGCTGCGCGGCAGCAAACGCGCACGCGACCGCAAACGTTGCGGCAAGAGCACATACGCTGCGGCAACCGGTCCGCCCGCCCCATGCTGTCCTTGGTCTCATCATTCTCATCGTCACATCACTGGCCATCATACCCAAACCGCACATGGTTGACGTTGTGGCAGGTCAACGTGCAGTTACC
>JAJRSR010000238.1 GCA_024278695.1 Planctomycetota bacterium
CATACGCCCGCGTGTTGCGAAGAACCACATGGCCACAAGACCAAACACTAGCCCCACCACCGCACCGCGCGTATCTGCGAGAACAAATGCCCATGATGCCAGTGCCAGTGTGACTACGGCAATGGCGATCATCGTGACACGCTCCGAACCTTGCGTTCCCTTGCCCGCAGACCGCAGGTATCCCAAGAGCAAAGATAATGCGAGCAGCAAGCCCGGAATCAGGCATGCTGCAAGAAACTGTGGGTTGCCAAACGGGAACTTGGCGCGGAGCACCGGGTTGCGGCCGTAGTAGTACCATATCGCTGCGGATGCCGTAATGCCGGCGATGACGACAAGGATTCGCGCCCCCAGTCTGGCCGCCGATGCTGTGAGTCCGGTACCGAGCGACAACGCCCAAAGAAAATGGATCACCAGCAGAAGGGAACCGCCTGTGGCCAAGTCGGGAGCGGCCGACCACCGGCTGCTGGCGAACGACCAGAGCAGGAACAGCAGCACCAGAAACTTCGCGGCGAGCAGCGGATTCCAATGGCGCTTCCCGTGGTGACTATCTGAATCTGCGAAGGTGTCGTCCAGATCATTGTCGCTTCGCCCGCCGGCGAGCAGGGCGACGCCCAGTGCCGTAATCGCGAGCCCTGAGCCGAGCCCGAGAATGTAGATCTTCACGGCACCGGCGTTTAGCGTTGGCCAATCGTAGTTGAGGCAGAGCAACTGAACGAAAGCGCGTAGTAGGGATTGTGCATGCCACGGGATCGCGCCATCAACCAGCCGGGTAGACTCGGCTGCGCTGAGCAGCAGCGAACCGCCAGCGACGGTGATTCCCAGCAGGCACAGCATGGTGACCTGGAGCGGGCGAAGGGCGTTCGGCTCACGAATACGAACAACACTCATAGGCGCTTCGTCGGGTTTGGGTGGTTCATCAGGTCACTATTCACAATTCATACGATCGACCGACGCAAAGGTTTCGGAATACCTTGATCCAGGCATTTTCTATGCGTCGGGGTTCGTCCACGGGGTTTCAGGGTGGTCGGCTCGCTGATTGGCTAGCCGGGCTAGGGCGAACAGCAGATCGCCGAGCCGATTCAGATAGACGATGACACAATCACGCACAGGCTCTTGGGAGGCCAACTCGATGGCCGCCCGTTCCGCGCGGCGGCACACCGTCCGAGCCAAGTGAAGCGTTGCCGCACTGGGGCATCCGCCGGGCAGGATAAATTGAGTCAGGGGCGAGCAGGCTCCATCAGCGCTGTCGATTAGGCCTTCAATTGCGTCGATGCTGCTCTGGGCAAGTTGAGCCTGGGTTTTTCCCGTGCTCGGCGTTGCCAGTTCGGCACCGATCACGAATAGCTCCGATTGAATGTTCTGAAGATGTGCCCGCATCTCCTCGTCGATGCTCACGCTGACCGCAACACCGATGGCCGCGTTGAGTTCATCGACGCAGCCGTACGCGACGACGCGCGGATCGGTCTTTGAAACGCGAACGCCGCCGAAGAGTGAGGTCGAGCCGTCGTCACCACTTTTGGTATAGAGTTTCATGCTTTGCGAAGCCCTCTGGATGCGCTACGGATCTAGTGCTTAAAATGCCGTGTGCCGGTGAGAATCATGGCCACGCTACGCTCGTCGCACGCCGCAATCGTGTCCTCGTCACGCTTGGAGCCGCCGGGCTGGATGATCGCGGTAACGCCGGCTTCCATAAGAATCATTGGTCCGTCGGGAAACGGAAAAAACGCATCCGACGACGCCACAGAGCCAGCCAACTTGTTGGCGTGACCGTTTTCCTTTGCGAGCCAATGGGCGATGCGGCAGCTCATCACGCGGGACATCTGCCCCGCGCCGTTGCCGATCAGTGTATGGTCTTTGCAGATGGTGATCGCGTTGCTTTTGGTGTGTTTGCCGATCAACAGTGCGAGCCGCAGGTCGGCCATCTCTGCGTCGGTCGGCGCACGTTTGGTGACAACCTTCCAATCCGCTTCATTGAGCCCGACAAGATCGCGCCCCTGGACGAGCATGCCGCCGGTGATGTTTCTTTGTTCGAGGGTGTTAGCGGTGGGGGGCATCGACATGTCGCCCACGCCAAGAAGCCGGACGCGCTCGCCCCATTTTTTCTTGGAGCGGATGACGGCGGTGGTATCATCCGAAAATGACGGCGCGATCCAGACCTCGACGAAGAAGCCGCCCGCGCCAGCCTCCTTGCCCCATCGCCCATAGGTGTCCATCACGGCTTCGGCGAATGCGGCATCCACCGGGAAGCTGCAAGCCAGGATGCCGCCCATAGCCGCATTCGGGTCACCGAGGTAGGCGCTTCGGTACGCGTCCAGGGGATCAATCGCGATCCCCGCGCCGCAGGCGTTGGTGTGTTTGATGAACACGCAGGCGTGGTTGCCGCCAGGTGTTTGCGAACCGTTTGTGCCATCACCTTGGCACAAGCCGCGCGTCAACTCTTTGCATAGTTCCAGCGCAGCGTGTCCGTCGGCGTAGTTGTTGTAGGACAGGTTGCTATCGGCCTCGGTGTTCGTACACACAAGCGTGGCTTCATTGGCTGGGAGCCCGTCCGCCCCGCGCAACTCCGCAGTTTGATGCGGGTTTTCTCCGTAACGAAGCGGTATTGGTTCCGGGAGGTCAAAGGCGCACGCGTCGGTAGCGTCGCCGCAGAGGTTCACGCTGAGCCACGACGCGATCTTGCCGTCGTAGTCGCTCGTGTTGGAAAACACACGAAGTGCGCCCGCCGCGCGTACGGCACTAAGCTCGGCCGCATTCCCTGACCGCATCGCCGCCAGCACCGGTTCGAACCGTTCCGGTTCACCAACGACCAGCACATGTTTGTGGTTCTTCGCGGCGGCGCGGAGCATACTCGGGCCGCCGATGTCGATCATCTCGATCGCCTGCTCAAACGCACAGTCCGGGTCTGCGACCGTTTTCTCAAACGGGTACAGGTTGACCACGACCATGTCGATCGGTTCGATACCCTGCTCGGCCATCTGCCTCATGTGCTCGGAATTGTCGCGGTCGGCCAGCAGCCCGGCGTGAATCTTCGGGTGTAGCGTCTTGACCCGTCCGTTCATCATCTCGGGGAACCCGGTCACCTCATCGACCGAGGTCACGGTAACGCCAGACTCCTTAAGAAGGCTGGCCGTGCCGCCGGTCGAGATAATCTCGATCCCAAATTCGTTCTGCAACGTCTTGGCAAACTCGGCGATACCGGTCTTGTCGAAAACGCTGATGAGTGCTCTTCTGATTCTTGTGTTGCTCATTCCGGCATGATAATCGCCAACCGGAGCACTGTCACACGGAGCACGCTCGACCAAAACCGGAGCAATCTCAGTCAAACCGCACCGGGGCTACCGACGAAGGAAATTGGCGAGCAGTTGGCTTCCCTCGGTTGTTAGAAAGCTCTCGGGATGGAACTGAACACCCTCGACGGGTTTGGTCTTGTGACGAATGCCCATGAGTTCATCCCGATCGGTCCACGATGTCACCGTGAAATCCTCGCCGAGCGTGTCCCGGTCCACCGTGAGCGAGTGGTACCGGGTGGCCGTGAACGGATTGGAGAGCCCGTCATAGAGACCCGATCCGTTGTGACTTATGGGGCTGGTTTTGCCGTGCATCAGCCGAGGTGCCCGGACCACACGCCCGCCGAACGCCTGAGCGATGCACTGATGCCCCAGGCAGACCCCGAGCAGTGGCGTCGTGTCACCCAGTGCTTTCACAAGCTCGACGCTGACGCCGGCTTGGTTGGGCGTGCAAGGACCGGGGGAGATAATCACATGCTTCGGTTTGAGCGATACCAACGCGTCCGCGGTCATGGCGTCATTGCGGACGACTTTGATCTCACGACCAAGGCCCATGCCGCCGATCGTTTGCACGAGGTTGTAGGTAAACGAATCGTAGTTATCAACGATGAGTATCATGCGAAGAGTTTACCACACTTTGCCAACGCGTCCCAGCTTGCGGGTGCTCCTTCTTCGCCCTAAGGCGAAAGGGTGGGGGGGGAAGGGCCGCCGTACTGGCTCCGGTTTTCGCGCCAAGAGATGTAGTGTTTATTCTGGCCGACTCGGGCAAGGTGGTTTGCCTCAACACTAGACGGCCCGAACCACGACCTGACTCCCGTGGCGCTCGATGACTTCCAACTTGGTCGCCGCTTCGACGATCTCGCCGCGCGTGACCACGTCCACCAGCATCGGTCCGAACAGCGCCTTGCCGGAAGGGCGCAGCACGGTCTGCGCCGCGCCGACGTCGCCAACGCGGGCCGCGCCGCGGTACGGATCTTCCACCAACACCTCAGACGGCGTTGGGTTGGCCGGTACGATCCGGCGAAACAGCACCGTCTTCGGAAGATATTTGCTCAACATGTACATTCCGACGATCGACATGCCCATTGAAGACAACATCGTGATGATACCCCGCTCGACGAACCGCATGGTGCCCGGCATGGTGGGGATGAAAATCGGAAACGTCTGACCCGGCTCTGTCGGCACGAACGTCGCCAACAGGCCCACGAGGACAAGAACGATGCCACTAATGCCGGCCACCCCGAAGCCGGGAATGACGAACACCTCAACGCCGATCAACACGAACCCGGCCAGCAAGATGATAATCTCCCACACATCGGCCAAGCCGGTCAGATAGGGAGCACCGACGAAAATCGTCAGGCAGATCAACGCGACCAGACCAGGCACGCCGACGCCCGGTGTGTTGAACTCCACATACGCGCCGAGCATGACAATCAACATCAAGAAGCCGCGTACATACATCGACGTCAGCCAGTAGGCCAGCGATTCTGACCAGGTGGGTGACATTCGCGTGATCAAGCCCAGGTTGTAGCGGGCTTCGAGATCGGCATCGCTTCGTACAATGGCTCTGTTGAAGCCGTACGCCATCGCCTCACCAGCCGACATCTCAAGAAGCTGGTTGCTGGGGACGATCGGCTGGACGGTATCAATCTCCGTATCAACCACGGCGTCGAAATAGGTGGCGACGAGTTTCCATTCGTAAACAGTGGCCGCATCGTTTTTTTCCGATGTCGCCACTGCTGCCGTGTCGTCTGGCTTCGCTTCGGCTTCTTTCTTGGTTGAGTCGCCCTTGGGAGGCTTGTCGCCATCGGTGCCCACGAGCTTGAGTTTTTCCGCACGAAAGACGAACCGCTGCTCGCCGGTTTCTTTGTGCTCGATCCACCAGACCTCACGGTCCGGCAACACGAAACTTTCGCAGAGCACATGGCTGTAGCCGTTCTGCTTGGCCGACTGCCGGAAGTCACCAAGCACGGGGGTGTACGCCTTGGCCTCCAGTTCCTCCGGCACCGCTGCGGCACCGCCCGGTCCGCCCATGATGACCTGCGAGTCACCCATACGCGAAGATCGCGTCATGACGATCTCATCACAAGCGACGGCCACAATGGACCCGCCGGAGTGAGCGTTCGGGTTCACCCACGCTACGGTTTTGATGTTGGTAAGTTCACGGATCATGTCGGCGATTGCGATCGAGCTGGTGACAAGCCCGCCGGGTGTATCCATGTCAAAAACGATCACATCCACGCCGCGACGCTGCGCGGCTTCGATACGCCGTTTCAGGCTGGCGGCCATCACGTCCGTGATTTCACCCTCGAAAGCGAGCACGGCGGCCGTTTGGCCCGCGGTGGCAGTTTCTTGAGGCAATGTGGTTGATGGTGGGGCGATGTCGGCACCGCTCCTGCGAGCCTCTGTCACACGAGAGGCCGGCGGCGTCGCATCTTGTGCGCTAGCCGTGACGAGCGAAAAGCCAGCCAAAGCCAACGCGGCCAGTGTAACTACAGCACGTCGGAACGATCGAACGATGTCATGGTGGTTGTGGTAGATCATGGGTCGCCCTTTGTTCGATGGGTCGGCTTCGCGATTGGCTACTCGCCGCACCCATAAAGTCTACGGCGCGCCCGCATCACCGGCAAGTCTAAAGATCGCCGTGGTTTATAACGGGCGCAAGACTGAATTGGCGGATGGGTGGTGCCCCACGTACAACCGCCCAATCTGTACATAAACGGGCGGGGTGTTGTTCGGTGTTTCCGTGACGCTTGCTGAAGTCGAAGGGTTATGTCACCTTAGAGCCGGTTTCCTGCCACCAGGAAATCGTTCGTTTGAGGCCTTCGTGCAGGCTGACTTTTGATTGCCACCCAAGCTCTGAGCGCGCCCGTGACGTGTCGAGCCTACGTCGAGGTTGCCCGTCCGGTCGTGATGAATCCCAG